>NZ_JBFUIY010000008.1:0-2500 GCF_056401655.1 Allobosea sp. P4_E12
CGATCGGGATATCCGCCAGATGATAGCGCACGAAGAACGCATCGTTCGGGGTCAGAAGCCCGTCATTGAAGACGCCGAACGGGGTTTCGAGCTGGGGCGGGCGCGCCGTCAATTCAATCAGCGGGCGTTTGCCGGGATAAGCGACGAGCGACCGCTCGCCATTGTCAAAGGGTAGCCTCACCGTTGCGGCCGCGAAGGCAGCAAGACCTGCGCCCTCGCCCACTGCCACCCCCAGCCCCAGCACGGCGCGCCCCGCCGCTTTGAGCATTTGCCGTCTGTTGAACATGGCGCTCCTCCGCAGGACATATTCCTCGCGAATAGAAAGGCACGCAGGCTCGGTTCGTGGTTCTCCGCGGCTGAAGCGCCGCGGCTCAGGCAGTGCGAACCCGGGGCCGCTCGGCAGCCCGCTTCGTTGGTCCGCGATCAATCTAATACAGGTAAGGGCCGACCGCCACGGCTGGGATGCCGGAGACATGCCTCGGATGGGCGCGACCGACATGCCACACAGAACCGGGGCCGTCGCGCGGACGAATCGACGTTTTCAACAAAATGCGAATCGGCTGTTGACACCCGAAACCTGATTCGCTTAAACACTGCTCATCGAGACGGCGCCGCCGCTGGCGGGGCCGCTCTACTGCGCTTCATGAGAGCTYCGGGCCTTGTAGCCGAGAGATCGGTTGGCCTGCTTGTCTTTGTTAGACGCACCGCTGTTTGAAAACTGAAGACAGAAAGAGAAACGTGGACGGCGATGTTCTTGCGGACTTGCTTTCGGGCAAGTCAAACGAGACTTCGGTGTGCTGCGTTTACAAGAGCCATCGCTGGTTACTTCGGTAATCAAGCAATGACTCCGTCAATACGCAGCGATGCCGGAACAAACTCATCCAATCTGAGAGTTTGATCCTGGCTCAGAGCGAACGCTGGCGGCAGGCTTAACACATGCAAGTCGAACGGGCACTTCGGTGCTAGTGGCAGACGGGTGAGTAACACGTGGGAACGTACCTTTCGGTTCGGAATAATTCAGGGAAACTTGGACTAATACCGGATAAGCCCTTCGGGGGAAAGATTTATCGCCGATAGATCGGCCCGCGTCTGATTAGCTAGTTGGTGAGGTAATGGCTCACCAAGGCGACGATCAGTAGCTGGTCTGAGAGGATGATCAGCCACATTGGGACTGAGACACGGCCCAAACTCCTACGGGAGGCAGCAGTGGGGAATATTGGACAATGGGCGCAAGCCTGATCCAGCCATGCCGCGTGAGTGATGAAGGCCTTAGGGTTGTAAAGCTCTTTTGTCCGGGAAGATAATGACTGTACCGGAAGAATAAGCCCCGGCTAACTTCGTGCCAGCAGCCGCGGTAATACGAAGGGGGCTAGCGTTGCTCGGAATCACTGGGCGTAAAGGGCGCGTAGGCGGACTCTTAAGTCGGGGGTGAAAGCCCAGGGCTCAACCCTGGAATTGCCTTCGATACTGAGAGTCTTGAGTTCGGAAGAGGTTGGTGGAACTGCGAGTGTAGAGGTGAAATTCGTAGATATTCGCAAGAACACCAGTGGCGAAGGCGGCCAACTGGTCCGATACTGACGCTGAGGMGCGAAAGYGTGGGGAGCRAACAGGATTAGATACCCTGGTAGTCCACGCCSTAAACGATGAATGCCAGCCGTTGGGGTGCATGCACCTCAGTGGCGCAGCTAACGCTTTAAGCRTYCCGCCTGGGGAGTACGGYCGCAAGRYTAAAACTCAAAGGAATTGACGGGGGCCCGCACAAGCGGYGGAGCATGTGGWTTAATTCGAWGCAACGCGCAGAACCTTACCAGCTTTTGACATGTCCGGTTTGATCGACAGAGATGTCTTTCTTCAGTTCGGCTGGCCGGAACACAGGTGSTGCATGGCTGTCGTCAGCTCGTGTCGTGAGATGTTGGGTTAAGTCCCGCAACGAGCGCAACCCTCGCCCCTAGTTGCCATCATTCAGTTGGGAACTCTAGGGGGACTGCCGGTGATAAGCCGCGAGGAAGGTGGGGATGACGTCAAGTCCTCATGGCCCTTACAGGCTGGGCTACACACGTGCTACAATGGCGGTGACAATGGGCAGCGAAAGAGCGATCTRGAGCTAATCCCAAAAAGCCGTCTCAGTTCAGATTGCACTCTGCAACTCGAGTGCATGAAGGTGGAATCGCTAGTAATCGTGGATCAGCATGCCACGGTGAATACGTTCCCGGGCCTTGTACACACCGCCCGTCACACCATGGGAGTTGGGTTTACCCGAAGGCGTCGCGCTAACCGCAAGGAGGCAGGCGACCACGGTAGGCTCAGCGACTGGGGTGAAGTCGTAACAAGGTAGCCGTAGGGGAACCTGCGGCTGGATCACCTCCTTTCTAAGGTAGGATTTTTCGGTGAAGCTTGCTTCATCATCAAATCCGCTTGGAACAAAGAGGCCAAATCAGGCCTCGACATGCGGAACTTCGCCGTCTTCGTTTCTCTTTCTTTTCCGGGCGAATGCGCTCAG
>NZ_JBFUIY010000008.1:7500-276961 GCF_056401655.1 Allobosea sp. P4_E12
ATCGTATCGGCCGCCGCAAGCTTCTGATGATGGGGGCGGCTGCCTTCGCCGTCGCCTCGGCGCTCGCCGCCTTCTCCACGAGTGCCGTGATGCTGATCGCGGCCCGGGCAGTGCTCGGAGTAGCCGCCGCAACGCTGATGCCGTCGACGCTGGCGCTCATCACGAACATGTTCGCCGATCCAAGGCAGCGCGCTCTTGGCTTTGGAATTTGGGCGACCATGTTCGCGCTCGGCATGGCGCTTGGACCGGTCGTGGGCGGCGTACTGCTGGAGCATTTCTGGTGGGGTGCAGCCTTTCTCATAGCCGTGCCCGTTGTCGGCCTGCTGCTTTTGCTGGCGCCTGTCCTTCTGCCCGAGTATCGCGCATCACATGTCGGCAGGCTGGACCTTGCGAGCGTCGGCCTTTCGCTCGCCGCCATGCTGCCTTCGGTCTATGGCATCAAGCAGGTCGCCAAGGATGGCTTCGGACTTCATCCGGTCGGCGCCATTGCGATGGGACTTGCCTTCGCCACGCTGTTCGTGCGCCGGCAGCAGCGCCTCGCCGACCCGCTGCTCGACATGTCGCTGTTTGCCAACAGAGCTTTCAGCGTGGCGTTGATCGTGCTCCTCTTTGGCCTCGTCGCGGTCGGCGGCTCGATGCTGCTGGTCACGCAATATCTGCAGCTCGTGGCCGGATTTTCTCCACTGGTCGCGGGTCTCTGGATGGGGCCGCCCGCGCTTGCCATGGTCGCGGCCGGCGTCACGGCACCGCTGATTGCCCGGCGCGTTCGCCCCGGCTTCGTGGTGGCCGGAGCGCTGGGGTTGTCGGTTGCGGGCTATCTGATGCTGACCCAACTGGATAACAGCGCGTCCGGCGTGGCCATTGTCGTCGCCGGCTTCTCGTTGGCCTATCTCGGGCTTGGCACGATCGCTGCGCTGGGTACGGACCTCGTGGTTGGATCGGCCCCCGCCGACAAGGCAGGCTCGGCATCGGCGATGTCCGAGACGGTGCAGGACCTCGGCGTATCGCTCGGCATTGCAGTGCTTGGCAGCCTCGCCACCGCCATCTATCGCCGAGCCATGCTCGACCGCATGCCTGATCATCTCGGTCATCAAGCGCAAGAGGCCGTTGGAGACAGMTTGTGGGCGGCATCCTCGGTTGCGTCGCAGCTGCCTGTCGGCCTGATGGAAGAGGCGCAGGCTGCGTTCACAGCAGGGTTCAGCACCGCGGCCATGTTCAGTGCCGTGAGCGTTTCACTCCTCGCCATCCTCGCTGCCGTCTCGCTGCGGCATATTGGCGTCATTCACGGTAGCGAGCCGCCCCGGTGAAGCGGGTGGAGCCCTTTCGGGACGGTCCGGCGCTGAAGGGCCACATCACCGGCCCCGAGGCGATCCGGGATCAGGCGAGAGCCGGCGCCGACCGCGTGCGGACCCCGCTGGAACGTTCAGGGCAGAAGGTCGTCATGCCTCGCTGGTTCGCATATTCGCGAAAAGCGGCCAGAGCGCGAATGCAGCCCGCAGCGACGATTATCCCGCGGTCACCTCGGGGCGCCGCCCCAACGCGTCGAGGTTACGGGAAGCCAGATGCGCATCATGGCATCGAAAGGGGATCTGCTCAGGCCCCTTGCCGCAGGACCCGGCGCAAAAATCGACCACGCTCGACGTGGCCGGTTCTGTTTTGAAATGGCGGACAGGGCGGGATTCGAACCCGCGATACGGTTTCCCGTATACACACTTTCCAGGCGTGCGCCTTCAACCACTCGGCCACCTGTCCGGCGGGCTGCTTATGACCGCCGAGCCGGCTTCTTTCAAGGCCTGAAACGCGCTTTTCGTATTCTTGCGTGGAGAGCGCCGGACAAGGTTGCAAAGCCGTGCCCGAATGGGCACATCGGATGCGAAGGGCGCGTGCGGGGAATGGGGCGGGATGCTGCGTTTTTTCATCCGTTTGCTGGGTTATCTTGCTGTCGCCAGCGGATTCGTGGCGCTGGTCATCGACGGCGCGCGTTCGATCGCCAATTCCTCGCTTCAGTTCACGCCGCTCGGCGAAATCCTCCTCATTCTGCTGCCGACGCGCTATCCGCTGCTGCAGCCAGCCATCGAGCGCAATCTCCATCCGCTGCTCTGGGACCCGATGCTGCTCTCGCTGATGCGGTCGCCCGTCGCGCTGGTCGCGCTGGTGCTCGGTTTCCTCCTGCTCTGGCTCGGCGCGAGGCCCGAGCCGCAGGTCGGTATCGTCACGCGACGGTGAAGGGCCATGCAGGGCGAGCGCCTGTCGGAACGGCGGCGCCATGCTTATCTCGGGAGCAACTGTTGGAGGATGGAGCCGATCATGTTCTCCCTGCGCAAGAAGACGACCCTGCCCAGCCCGGCCGAGGCCCTGCCCGGCCGGTCCGAGCCGATCCCGACAGCCGAGCGCCATTTCCTGAACGATCGCCCGTTGCAGGGCCCGTATCCCGCCGGGACGCAGAAGGCCCTGTTCGGCCTCGGTTGTTTCTGGGGGGCTGAACGCAAGTTCTGGCAGATCGAGCACGGCATCTGGGTCACCGCGGTCGGCTATGCCGGAGGCATCACACCCAACCCGAGCTATGAGGAGGTGTGCAGCGGGCTGACCGGGCATAACGAAGTCGTGCTCGTGGTCTTCGATCCGGCCAGGCTCTCCTACGAGGCCCTGCTCAAGACCTTCTGGGAGAATCACGACCCGACGCAGGGCATGCGGCAGGGCAATGATGTCGGCACCCAGTACCGCTCCGGCATCTATGTCTTCGACGAGGCACAGAAGCTGGCTGCCGAACGCAGCAAGGCAGATTACCAGAGCGCCCTCGCCTCGCGCGGCTACGGACCGATCAGCACGGAAATCCTCGACGCGCCCGCCTTCTATTTCGCCGAGGACTACCACCAGCAATATCTCGCCAAGAATCCGGCAGGCTATTGCGGCCTCGGCGGCACCGGCGTCGCCTGCCAGATCGGCGTCGGCGTCGACGCCTGATCACGCCCAGCCCCAAACCGATAAGGAGGCCCCGCAGGCTCGCTTGCGGGGCTTCTTCGCATCATGGCAAGAAGCGTCGAGACGATCACGCAGGGGCAGGACGATGGGCGAGCGCGAGATGGAAGCCGGGAACGGGCCCGTTCACCGGCCCTCCGCAGCGACCCGAATTCTGGAATCCATCCTCTTCGCCAGCCGCTGGCTGCTTGCCCCGTTCTACATCCTGCTCGTGCTGGCCCTCGCCGGGCTGCTGATCAAGGCGTTGCAGGAGGCGTTCCACGTCCTGAGCCATGTCTTCACCGCCAGCGAAGCGGACGTGATCCTCGGCGTGCTGGCGCTGGTCGACCTGACCTTCACCGGCTCCCTGATCGTGATCGTGATCTTTTCGGGTTACGAGAATTTCGTCTCGAAGATCGATACCAATGCGCATCGCGACTGGCYGGACTGGATGTCGAAGATCGATTTCTCCGGGCTGAAGCTGAAGCTGATCTCCTCGATCGTCGCCATCTCCGCCATCCAGGTGCTGAAGGCCTTCATGAACGTGAAGGGCACCAGCGACCGCGACCTGATGTGGTATGTCGCGATCCATCTCGTCTTCGTCAGCTCGGGCCTGTTGATGGCTCTCAGCGACCGGATTTCCGGCGATGCGCAGGGCAAGGCCGGCGGCGCAAACGGACACTGAGACGGGCCGCGCTGCACCGGGGGCCGCCCCCCTGTGCCCCGAATTAGCCACACTATTGCGCGCCCTGCGTGCAAAACGCGCCGGCATTGCCAGTCGCGCACTTGATCAGCCGGCAAAAGCTGCGAACACTCCCGGGTTCATAGGGAGCTTCCGTGACATGACCATGACTTTCAGATCGAAACTTGCGGCCGCAGGTCTCGTGCTCGGCGGCGTTGCGTTTGCAGCGGGCCTCGCCTTTGCCCAGGCGCCAGCCTTCTTCCGCATCGGAACGGGCGGCACGGCCGGCACCTACTACCCGATCGGTGGCCTGATCGCGAATGCGATCTCGGCGCCCCCGCAACTGGTCGCAACGGCCGTCGCCAGCAACGGCTCGGTCGCCAATGTCAACGCGATCGTCGGCGGCGCGGCCGAATCCGGCTTCGTCCAGGCTGATGTCGCCTATTGGGCTTATTCCGGCACCGGCGTCTACGAGGGCAAGCCGAAGGTCGCCGATCTGCGCTCGATCGCCAACCTCTATCCCGAGTCGGTCCATCTCGTCGTCCGCAAGGCCTCGAATGTGAAGAGCGTCGCCGATCTCAAGGGCAAGAAGGTCTCGCTCGACGAGCCGGGCTCCGGCACGCTGCTCAACGCCAAGGCGATCCTCAACGCCTATGGCATTACCGAGAAGGACATCTCGGCCGAATTCCTCAAGCCGAACCAGGCAGCCGAGAAGATGAAGGACGGCTCGGTCGACGCCTTCTTCTTCACCGGCGGCTTCCCCGCTGCCGCGATTTCGGAGCTGGCCTCGACCGGCTCGGGCATCGACATCCTGCCGATCTCCGGACCGCAGGCCGAGAAGCTCTCCAAGGAGTTCCCCTTCTTCGCCGCCGACGAAATCCCGGCCGGCACGTACAAGGATGTCGGCGCGATCAAGACCGTCGCCGTCGGCGCGCATTGGGTGACTTCCGCCAAGGTTTCTGCCGACACCGTCTATGCCGTGACCAAGGCCCTGTGGAGCGACAAGGCCCGCGCCGCGCTCGATGCCGGCCATGCCAAGGGCAAGGCGATCCGCAAGGAGACCGCGCTGTCGGGCCTGCAGGGCGTGCCGCTGCATCCCGGCGCCGAGAAGTTCTACAAGGAAGCCGGGCTACTGAAGTAAGCCGCCGCGACCTCCCCTTTCCCGCATGGGAAAGGGGCCAAGGGAGACGGCGCGAGGCCTCACGCGAGAGGCCTCCGGCAAATCCTCCCCGTTCAGACCTCGCTTTCCCTCACCCCTGCCCCTCTCCCCATCCGGGAGAGGGGTTTGCCGTTGAGTTTTGACATGACAACCCAGCCCTCCGCCGCCGAACTCGCCAAGCTCGAGGAAGAACTCGATCCGGAAATGCAGTTCCGCAAGGTGCCGCATGGCACCTCGCTGATCATCGGCGGATTGCTGCTCGCACTCTCGGCTTTCCACTACTACACGGCCGGCTTCGGACTACTGCGCGAGACGACGCATCGCGGCATCCATCTCGCCTTCGTGCTCAGCCTGATCTTCCTGGTGTTCTCGGCCCGCAAGAGCGATGCCCAGACGGTGCACGCCTCGACGCTGCTGCGGCCGGGGGGCGTGCCGCTCTACGATTGGATCTGCGCCGTCGCGGTGGCGATCTCGAGCCTTTACGTGCCCTGGATCTTCGAGGACATGGTCTTCCGCGTCGGCAATCCCTCTACGCTCGACGTCGTCATGGGCACGATCACCATCGTGCTGATGATCGAGGCGACGCGGCGCGCGATCGGCTGGGGGCTGCCGATGATCGCGCTCTTCGCCATTGTCTACGCGATCTTCGGCAACTGGTTTCCCGGCATCTTCCTGCACCCGGGCGCGACCTGGTCGACCCTCGTCAACCATCTCTATCTGACCAGCCAGGGCGTCTATGGCGTCGCGCTTGGCGTGGTCGCAACCTATGTCTTCCATTTCGTGCTGTTTGGCGTGCTCGCCACGCGGATCGGGCTCGGCCGGCTCTTCCTCGGCGTAGCGGCTGCGCTCGCCGGGCGCTTCGCCGGCGGACCGGCAAAGATCTCGATCTTCGGCTCCGCCCTGTTCGGCATGATCTCGGGCTCCTCCGTCGCCAATACCGTGACGGTCGGCTCACTGACGATCCCGATGATGATCCGGCTCGGCTACCAGCGCCATTTTGCGGCAGCCGTCGAATCGACGGCCGCGACCGGGGGGCAGATCACCCCGCCGATCATGGGCGCCGCCGCTTTCCTGATGGTCGAATTCCTGAACCTGCCCTACGCGACGATCGTCATCGCCGCGATCATCCCCGCCTTCATGCATTTCTTCGGCGTGCTGATGCAGGTGCATTTCGAGGCGAAGCGCTCCGGCATGCGCGGCCTGACCGATGCCGAGATTCCGAATCTCCGTGAAGTCTTTGCCCGCGACTGGCCGACGATCGCGCCCCTCTTTGCGCTGATCCTGGTGCTGTTCACCGGCTATACGCCCTATCTCGCTGCGTTCTGGGGCATCACCGGCTGCATGCTGGTTGGCCTCGCGCAGTATCGCGCCGCCTCGGCCCTCGCCTTCGCGCTCGCCATCGGCCTTGCCGCGCCAACCGAGTTCCTGCGCGTGCCCGGCGTCAACGCGACCTTCACGCTGGCCTGTTTCGCGGTGATGGCGCATGGCGTGCTGATGCGCTCGGACGAGGGGCGCCGGCGCATGAACGACATGGTCGATGCCTTCATCCTCGGCGCCAAATACGCCATTGGCGTCGGCGCGGCGGCGGCGACCGTCGGCATCATCGTCGGCGTGGTGACGCTGACCGGCGTCGGCTTCAAGATCTCCTGGATCGTGACCTCGCTCGCCGATCAATGGGCCAAGGGCGTGCTCGATCTCGTGCCGTTCCTGCCCTTCGACATCAAGTCGGCGACGCTGTTCTTCACGCTGCTGCTCACCGGCATCGTCTGCATCCTGCTCGGCTGCGGCGTGCCCACCACGGCGAACTACATCATCATGGTGACGGTGGCCGCGCCGGCGCTCGGCCTGCTCGGCGTCAACCCGCTGGTGGCGCATTTCTTCGTGTTCTATTACGGGGTCCTCGCCGATGTGACCCCACCAGTCGCGATCGCAGCCTATGCCGGAGCGAGCATGGCCGGCGCCGATCCGTTCAAGACCGGCAACACCGCCTTCCGGCTGGCGCTCGGCAAGGTGCTGGTACCCTTCGTCTTCGTGTTTTCTCCCTCGATGCTGATCATGGCGCCGGGCTTCACCTGGACCGAGCTGATCGGCTCGACCGCGGCCTGCATCGCCAGCATCACCTTCCTCTCTGCCGCTTTCGCCGGCTGGTTCCTGGCCCCGCTGGCAATGTGGGAACGCGTTGTCGTCGGCATCGCCGCCCTGCCGATGATCCTGGCGACCCCGGCCAGTGTCCTGGCGGGGCTCGTCATCGCAGCCCCCGTCCTGCTGCGTCAGGTGGGGGCGCGGCGGGCCAGCGTGGCGCCGGCCTGAGTTCCCGATATGTTCTTGCCAGTGAGCTGAGCATTCGCTAGCCTCCCCCAAGGGAACAGGGAGGCGCGGATGGTCACGCGGGTCGCGACGGTTGCGTTCGAGGGCATCGAGGCGCGCGCCGTCGACGTGCAGGTCCAGGTCACAGCGGGCGGCGTCGCCTTCCTTCTGGTCGGCTTGCCGGACAAGGCGGTGGCGGAAAGCCGCGAGCGAGTGCGTGCCGCGCTGATCGCATCGGGACTGGCGCTGCCGGCCAAGCGCATCACGGTCAATCTGGCGCCGGCCGATCTGCCAAAGGAGGGCAGCCATTACGATCTCCCGATCGCACTAGCGGTCATGGCCGCCATCGGCGCGATCCCTGCCGATGCGCTCGCCGGCTATACAGTCCTCGGCGAACTTGCGCTCGACGGCTCCATCACCTCCGTCGCAGGCGTCCTGCCAGCAGCGATGGCCGCCTATGCCCGCGGACAAGGGCTTATCTGCCCCGCCGCCTGCGGCCCGGAGGCCGCCTGGGCTGCCGCCGATGTCGATATCCTTAATCCGCGCTCGCTGATCCAGCTCGCGAACCATTTCAAGGGTACGCAGGTGATGGCCCGGCCAGTGCCGTCCGTGGCCCGGCAATCCGGGCCCCTGCCCGATCTCGCCGATATTCGCGGCCAGGAAAGCGCGCGCCGCGTGCTGGAGATCGCCGCCGCCGGCGGCCATAATCTCCTGATGAACGGGCCTCCCGGTGCCGGCAAGTCGATGCTGGCGAGCCGCCTGCCCTCGATCCTGCCGCCGCTTTCGCCGCGCGAACTGCTCGAGGTCTCGATGGTGCATTCCGTCGCCGGGCATCTCGCCGAGGGAGCGCTGACCGATCGCCGCCCCTTTCGCGCGCCGCATCACTCGGCCTCGATGGCGGCACTCGTCGGTGGCGGCCTGCAGGCCAAGCCCGGCGAGGTTTCGCTCGCCCATCACGGCGTGCTTTTCCTCGATGAATTGCCGGAGTTCCAGGCTCAGGCCCTCGACGCGCTGCGCCAGCCGATGGAGACCGGCGAGGTGCTGATCTCGCGCGCCAACCACCGCGCCATCTACCCCGCGCGATTCCAGCTTGTCGCCGCAATGAACCCGTGCCGATGCGGCAAGGCAACCGAACCGGGCTATGCCTGCCGGCGGCAGCCGAACGAGCGTTGCATGGCCCAGTATCAGACCCGGATCTCAGGTCCGATGCTCGACCGCATCGACATCGTCATCGATGTGCCGGCCGTAACCGCAACGGACCTGTTTCTGCCGGCCGACAGCGAAGGCTCGGCGGAGGTCGCGGCCCGGGTCGCCGTGGCGCGCCAGGTGCAGACGGCGCGCTTCGAGGCGCTCGGCCTCTCCGAGATCGCGACCAACGCCGCGTGCCCGGCGCCCGTGCTCGACCAGATCGCCCGGCCGGACAATGCCGGCATTTCGCTCCTGCGCGACGCCGCCGAGGCCCTGAGGCTGACAGCGCGCGGCTACCATCGTGTTCTGAAAGTCGCGCGCACACTTGCCGATCTCGACGGCGAGATGAAGATCGGCCGGGTCCATCTCGCGGAGGCGCTATCCTACCGTTCACGCATCGATCAGGTGGCGCAGGCCGCCTGATGTCGGAGCGTGCGGCATCCGTGCCGCCAGGTTAACAAATTCATTCAAACGATCGCGAAAGCAGCGTTCGCGCGCGAACGCTTTCTCAAGGGGACGAATACTAGGCTGGCATCATGGAGCTTCCATCTTTCCCAGTGGTCTGGGCTGTTCTCGCCAGCCTGCTGACCGTTCTGGCCGGCGTCGCCGCCGTGATGCAGCTACGCGCACGCAACCGCGTCGTGGAGCAAGCGCTGGACATGACCCAGGATCTGGAGAAGCTGACCGATCGTCTCTGGGCGTTAGCAGATAGCGAAGAGCGCTATCGCAGCCTGATCGAGGCCCAGGGCGATCTGATCGTCCGCCGGAACGAAAGCAGCATCGTCTACGCCAATGCCGCCTATGCGGCGCTTCTCGGAGCGACCGAGGCCGAGATCATCGGCAGCCGCACGGCACCGCGCGTCATCGAGAGCCGACCTGCGCAGGCACTGACCGACGGCACGCGGATCTTCGACGAATGCATCGCTTCGCCCGAGGGAGGCGAGCGCTGGATCTCCTGGGTCGAGACCATCGTGCCGGTCGCCCTCGGCAAGACCGTGCTGCAGCGTGTCGGCCGCGATATCTCCGCCCGGATCGCCGGCGAGCAGGCGCTGGAAGAGGCGCGCAGCCGCGCCGAGAGCGCCAACGAGGCAAAGTCGCGGTTCCTTGCAACCGTCAGCCACGAGTTCCGGACGCCGCTCAACGGGATTCTCGGCATGGCCGACCTCCTGAACGACACCAGGCTCGACCCTGAGCAGACCACCTATGTCCGGGCACTCAGGACGTCGGGCGAAGCCCTGCTCGGCCTCGTCGACGACATTCTCGACTTCGCCAAGGTCGAAGCGGGCAGACTCGAACTCGCCGAAGAGCGCTTCGATCTCGGCCAGTTGGTCGAGACGGTCAGCGAATTGATGGCGCCACGAGCCCAGGCCAAGGGGCTCGAGATTGCGACCTTCCTCGCACCGGATCTCGCCTCGCACTGGATCGGAGACCGCGACCGGCTGCGCCAGATCCTGCTCAACCTCGTCGGCAATGCGATCAAGTTCACCGAGAGCGGCGGTGTCGGCATTCGCGTCGCCCGCGCGGGCGACGCCATCGCCATCAGCGTTTCCGATACCGGTCCAGGCGTTCCGCCAGGGCGATTGCAGGCGATCTTCGAGGAATTCGAACAGGCCGACAGCTCTGCGGCCCGTCGTCATGACGGCACCGGTCTCGGGCTCGCGATCGTGCGCCGGCTCGTGACCTTGATGGGTGGCTCGGTCACGGCAGAAAATGCGCCGGGATCGGGCGCGATCTTCCGCGTTACATTGCCGCTTCCGGAGGGCGGCGCGGGGGTGCGGGTTACGGTACTGCCGGAGTGGCGCGGCAAGCTGATCTTGATCGCATCTGCCGCGCCGTTCGGACCGGACTATCTCGCTGAGACCATGGAGATCGCCGGCGCATCGATCATGCGCGCCCGGAATGTGACAGAAGCGCTCGCGCTGCTCGCGGGCGCGCGGCGCTTCGATGCCGCCCTGATCGACCAGGCCATCGGGGTCGATGAAGCGCGCGCCGTCGCTGCTGCCGCCCGGCAGGCCGGTGTCGGCGAGTGCCTGATCCTGATGTCTCCCTTTGAGCGCCGCCAATTCGGTTCACCGCTCGCTGGCGGGTTCACCGGCTTTCTCGTCAAGCCGGTCCGCGCCCGCTCGCTCTATGAGCGGCTTGCACCGCCTGCCCGGCCGCGGCAGGAGACTCTGCCGCCCCGGGGGGTGACCCCGATCCAGGCCAAGGACCCCGGTCCGCCTCAACTGACGGTGTTGATCGCGGAGGATAACGATATCAACGGTCTGCTCGTGACACGGACCCTTGAACGCCTCGGCTGCACGGCCGTCTGGGCTCGGGACGGGCGTGAAGCGGTCGCTCTCATCGAGGCCGGGCTCACGGGCAAGCGCGCGCCCTTCGATCTCATTCTGCTCGACATCCGGATGCCTGAGCTTGACGGATTGGAAGCCGCTCGTCGGATTCGCGCCCTGGAGGCCTCGCTCGGGCGGCCAAATTTGCTACCCATTGTCGCGGTCACCGCCAATGTCGCCGAGGAGGATCGGCAAGCCGCGCTGGCCGCCGGAATGAATGATTGCCTGGCTAAACCACTGGCCCGAGAGGCGCTTCGCGCCTGGATCGCGCGTGTCACCGGAACGCCGCGCGTCACACTCCGCGCTTGACGGACAGTCACAACTCTGACGCAGTTCTGTCGCGATCCCGTAGGAACATCGGTACTAGCCTGGCGAACTGCAGATTCGACGGCACAGGGACGAGACGGACAATGGCCTTCGACATGTTGCGCGGCCTACGACAGCCGGCAAATCAGCTGCCAGCGGGCCACCCTCTCTTGTCGCGCTTCTCCCCACTCATGCTGATCACCGGCGACACCATGCGCCGCCTCAGTCGGAAGCAGGATCACCTGGGCGAAACGCTCGGCCGCTCCGGCTCTCTGGAAGTGCGGCTGGCGCGCGGCCCGCGCGAGATCTGGCGCGCGCAGCGACTGCGCTATCGGGTGTTCTACCAGGAGATGTCCGCAAAGCCGGATGTCGTCGCCCGCATGTTCCGCCGCGATGCGGATCGCTATGACGCGGCGTGCGACCATCTCCTCGTCATCGACCATGCGGCGCGCGGCCGGTTCGGCGGTCTGAAACCGAAGGTCGTCGGCACCTATCGCTTGATGCGCGAAGGGTCGGCTCTGCGGCTTGGCGGCTTCTACTCCCAATCGGAATTCGATCTTTCTGGAATGATCGAACGCCACCGCGGCCTGCGCTTCCTCGAACTCGGCCGCTCCTGCGTGCTCAAGCCCTATCGCACCAAGAAGACGGTGGAACTGCTCTGGCACGGCATCTGGGCCTATGTCCGGCACCATCGCATCGATGCGATGTTCGGCTGCGCGAGTTTTGACGGCACCGACCCGGATGCGCTGGCGCTGCCATTGAGCTTCCTGCATCACCATGCCCGCGCCGAGGGCGAGTGGTCCGCCACGGCGCGCCCGGAGCGTCATATTGCGATGGACCGGCTGCCGATCGAAGAGGTCGATGCCAAGGCGGCGCTGAAGCTGCTGCCGCCGCTGATCAAGGGCTACCTCCGGCTCGGCGCCCGCTTCGGCTCCGGTGCGGTCGTCGACAAGCAGTTCGGCACCACCGATGTGCTGGTCATCGTGCCGGTCTCGGCGATCGACAGGCGCTATCTCGACTATCTCGGCGACGAAGGGCAGCGCTACGCGGCTTGAGCAACGCTCACTCGCCTGCTGACGCCAGCGCCCGCAGCGCCTCCCTGTAAGTGGGGTAGCGCAGCTCATAGCGCAGTTCGCGCGTCACCAGGGCGTTCGAGACCCGCTTGTTCTCCCCGTAGAAGCTCGCAGCCATGGGCGAGAGCTTTGCCGGATCGAACGGCACTTCGGGGGGCGGAGTCAGACCCGTCAGTTCGGCGGCAAGCGTGATCACGTCCTGTGGCGGGGCCGGCTCGTTGTCGGTGACGTTGTAGACCGCGCCCGCTCGCGGCCTGGCCAGCGAAGCCAGCAGGATGCCGGCGATATCGTCGACATGGATGCGATTGAAGACCTGGCCAGGCTTGATCAGGCGGTTGGCGGTGCCGGCGCGGAGCTTGGTGATGGCATTGCGCCCGGGACCGTAAATGCCGGAGAGCCGGAATATCTGCACCGGCTTGCCACTGCGCTCGCCCAGGGCAAGCCAGGCTTCGTCGATTTCGAGGCGCTGCTTCGAGCGTCGGCTCGTCGGCCGGCATTCGGCCCCTTCATCGATCCAGGCACCGCCGTGGTCGCCGTAAACTCCAATGGTCGAGAGATAGCCGATCCAGCGCAGGTTCGGCGCAGCAGCCAGCGCCTCGCCGAGTCCGTTCAGAACCGGATCGCCCTCGTCATCGGGCTGGACCGAGACGAGGACCGCGTCAGCCTCGGCAACGGCCTGGGCCAAGGGGCGCGATACCGCAAAACCGTCATAGACCAGCGTATGCAAGCCCTCGCGACTAAGACGCCCCGCCTTCTCGGCCGATCGGACCGTACCGGTGACCTCCCAGCCCTCCGCTTGCGCTGCACGCGCGAAAAACCCGGCGGAGTAGCCGAGACCAAGAATGACAAGCTTCATGCGACGGGTTCCGGGGCGGAGAGAAAGGCAAGCCATTCCTGGCGGACGTCAGGATCTGCTTCGCCAGACAGCGCGGCTTCGGCAAGGCCGCGCGCGCGCTCGGGCGCGAGCCTGATCAAGGCCCAGGCGGCCATGGCGCGCACCAGCGGCGAAGCGTCCGCAATCAGCCGCTCGGCGCTCGCGGCAAGATCCGGCCGGCCGCTATTGCCGATGGCGATCAGCACATTGCGGATGAAGCGATCGCGGCCGGTGCGCTTGACCGGCGTGCCGGCAAAGAGCTGGCGGAAGGATGGGTCGTCGAGCGCCGCGAGATCGGCCAGGGGCAATGCCTCAAGCTCGTCCTTCAGCGCAAGCCGGGTCTCGTGCGCCGCCTCGGCGAACTTGTTCCAGGGACATACGGCCAGGCAATCATCGCAACCGAAGACGCGGTTGCCGATGCCGGGCCGCAAGGCGGCGTCGATATGGCCCTGATGCTCGATGGTGAGATAGGCGATGCAGCGGCGCGCATCGAGCTGATAGGGCGCGGGGAAGGCGTCGGTCGGACAGATATCGAGACAACGCCGGCAGGAACCGCAATGGTCGCGCTCCGGCCCATCGACCGGTAGTTCGGCCGTTGTGTAGATCGCGCCGAGAAAGAGCCAGGAGCCGTGTTCGCGCGAGACCAGTACGGTATGCTTGCCCTGCCAACCAAGCCCCGCGGCCTGCGCCAGCGGCTTCTCCATCACCGGCGCGGTATCGACGAAGACCTTCACATCTGCGCCGCCGCGAGCCGCCAGCAACCCGGCGACGCTCTTCAGCCGGCCCTTGATGACATCGTGATAGTCGCGCCTGCGGGCATAGAGCGAAATCGCAGCCTTGTCGGGTTGACCGAGGATGGCGAGCGGATCGCCCTCGCCCGCATAGCTCACACCGAGCATCACGACGCTGCGCACCTCGCTCCAGAGCCGGCGCGGATCAGCGCGTTCGTCCCTGCGCTCGGTCAGCCAATCCATATCGCCATGGTGTCCGGCCGCCAGCCAGGCGCTCAGCCGTTCGGGCGCCTCGGGGATCGCACTGGCGGAGGCGATGCGAGCGACCACGAAGCCTTCGGCGCTCGCGCGCTCCAGCACCGCGCGCTTGAGCTTCTCGCCGTTCAGAAGTCCAGATTGTCGTAATGGGCGCTCGGCGCCATGCCCGGCACCCGGTCGCTCAACAGCGGCCGGAAGCTCGGCCGGGATTTGATCCTCGCGTACCATGCGCGCGCGGCCTCGTCCTCTTCCCAGGGCACATCGCCGAGATAGTCGACGCAAGAGAGATGCGCGGCCGCGGCGAGATCGGCATAGCTCAGCGCACTGCCTGCGAGCCAGTTCCGTTTGGCCGTCAGCCAGGCGATATAGCGCAAATGATAGCGCACATTGGCGCGGGCGGCGCGGATGGCGCTCATTTCCGGCGGGCCACCGCCCTCATCCCGGCTCATGAAGCGCTTCATGACCTTCTCGAGCACCAGCGGGTTGGTGATCTCGCTATCGAATTTGAGGTTGAACCAGTCGAGCAGGCGACGAACCTCGACGCGCTCTGCCATCCCCTCCGGCAACAGGCGCCGGGGGCCCAGCGCCAGCCCGCGGGTCTCGTCGAGATACTCCGAGATCGGTCCGGCGCCCGGGACGGCAAAGCCGTTCTCCTCGCGAAAAACCGGTGTCGTGCCAGCTGTGTTGAGTTCCAGAAACTCGCGCCGGCGCTCCCAGACACGCTCCTCGATCAGCTCCGCCTCCTGCCCGAACTCGCCAAGGACGAGCCGGATGAAGCGCGAATGCGGGCATAACGGATAATGATGAAGGGACGCCATTGCACTCTTGAAACAGATGGATGCGGCCGAAGCAGGGCTGTCGAAGGGGGGAGGCATCGGGCTATGCGCCGCACATTTGCTATAGTCTCGGCTACGCCCCCTCACAACCCGCTGCCCATGGGAAGCCACGAATCCACGGCATTGGCTTGGCGAAGTGGTAACCAATTGGCAAAGAGCTTGGTTCCATAGAGGGGTACGGTTTACCTCTGCCGCGGCGGCGATCTGAGGCTTCCTGGGAAACAGCCATGCAAAACCTGTTCGAAGCGATCGTGCTCGGCATCGTCGAGGGTCTGACCGAGTTCCTGCCGGTCTCCTCCACTGGCCATCTCCTGCTGCTCGGTCACTTTCTCGGCTTTGAATCGAACGGCAAGACCTTCGAGGTCCTGATCCAGCTCGGCGCGATCCTTGCCATCCTGCTGGTCTATTTCCGGCGGCTACTCGACATCGCGCTGCGGCTGCGGACCGATCCGGCGGCACGGCGCTTCGTGATCGGCGTGCTCGTCGCCTTCCTGCCGGCAGCGGTGATCGGCGCCTTGCTGCATGGCTTCATCAAGGGCGTGCTGTTCAACCCGTTCCTGGTCTGCTGCGCCCTGATCGCGGGCGGGCTCGTGCTGCTCGTCGTCGACGAGCTCGAGCTCGAGGTGAAGCACACCGACGCCACCACCTTCCCGCTGCCGATGTATCTCAAGATCGGCTTCATCCAGTGCCTGGCGATGATTCCGGGCGTCTCCCGTTCGGGTTCGACGATTGTCGGCGCCATGCTGCTCGGCGCGAGCAAACGCGCGGCGGCGGAGTTCTCGTTCTTCCTCGCCATGCCGACCATGGCGGGCGCCTTCGCCTATGACCTCCTTAAGAATTACAAGACCCTGACCTTCGACGACATGATGCTGATCGTGGTCGGCTTCGTCGCGGCCTTCTTCGCGGCGCTCCTCGTGGTCAAGACCTTCCTCGACTACGTCTCGCGCCGTGGCTTCGCGCTCTTCGCCTGGTGGCGCATCATCGTCGGCGCAGCGGGTTTGGCGGGTCTGTGGGTGTTCGGCTGATCGGAAGGCCCGTCGAGAACTGGGATCCCAGCAGTTCCGACTGAAGGCGCTGTCCATCGCGGCCTGCCATGTGGCGCCGCGGCTTTTCCGGCGCTGCCGTGCTAGCCTGCAAGCGCCGCTATGGGGTGACCGGGTGTTTTCGACCGGCCCCGAGATGCCAGGAGCGTGCCTGCCGTGAGTGTCATTGCCGCCTGTCACTATGTCGATGGGAAGCGTGTCGGGACCGTTGCGCTCGACCAGCCTTCGACCTGTGCCCAGGACCAATCCGATTTCGTCTGGATCGGCCTGCTGGAACCCTCCGAAGAGGAGTTGCGCACGCTCCAGAGCAGCTACGGCCTGCATCCACTTGCGGTCGAGGATGCGCTCAAGGCGCATCAGATGCCCAAGGTCGACATCTATGGCGACCAACTCTTCATCGTGGCGCGCACGGCGCATCTCGAGGATGACCAGATCGCGTATGGCGAGACGGCGATCTTCGTCGGCAAGCACCACATCATCACGGTTCGCCACGGCTCCGCACGGGCCCATACGGAGCTGCGCAGCCAACTCGAGGCCGCGACCGCCCAGATGCGCTACGGCGTCGATTATGTCCTGCACGGCGTGCTGGACTTCATCGTCGACGGCTATTTCCCGATTGTGGAGACGATCGAGGAGGACGTCCTGGAGATGGAGCGGGAGATGCTCGCCAGCGAGTTCGGCCGCGTCGACGTGCCACGCATCTTCGGACTGCGCCGCCAGCTCATCCGCTTCCAGCGGGTGCTCGGACCGATGTCCGAGCTCTGCCGCAAGCTGGTGCATCTCGATCTGCCCTGCATCGATGCCGAGGCGAAGCCCTATTTCAATGACGTCTGGGACCATGCGCGGCGTGCCGAAGCCATGGTCGGGAGCCTCCGCGACATCCTGACCTCCGTCTTCGAGGCGAGTCATCTGCTGGAACAGCAGCGCCAGGGCGTCATCACCAGGCAGCTCGCGGCCTGGGCAGCCATCCTCGCGGTCCCGACCGCGGTTGCCGGGATCTATGGCATGAACTTCGAGCACATGCCGGAACTCAAGACCCAGTACGGCTATTTCGTCGTGCTCGGGCTCATCGCGGCGTTCTGCACCGCGCTCTACATGCGCTTCAAGCGTTTCGGCTGGCTGTAAGGACAGGCGAACCCCGTGCCCTAGCCGATCCTGGGATCGGTCGCAGGCGTCGCCGCATCCGGCACGGGCTGTGGCTGGGCGAAGGGCAGCGAGCCGGTCTGTCGTTCGATGACGCGGTGCACCACGGGCGGGTTGGGCCCCTGATGCAGGGCCCTTACCCTGTCACCGATCATGGCATCTGCCTGGGTGACGCGCTGGTTCTGGCGGATATATTCGACCCAGGTCGGGCTGTCATAGCGCTCGATCCAGAGCTGCGGATCGGTCAGGTCGCGCAGCAAGGCCCAGTGCCTGGCACCGTCGCGGCGGCGGATGCGGCGGCGCTCGGCCATCACATTCAGGAAGGGGACGATGTCCTCCTCGCGAATGATATACTCGATGGTGACGATGATCGGGCCGCTGCGTGGCTCGATGTCGACGGCCACTTTCGGAACCTGCCAGCGGCTGAGCGGGTCGAGATTGAGCTGCTCGAGCGGCGGCAGCGCATAGCGCAGGCCCAGTGCGGCTCCGACAAGCAGAACAGCACCCGCACAGTACAGGGCACGGTCGGTGCCGAAATGCAGGGCGATGTAACCCCAGACCCAGCTGCCGAGCGCCATCCCACCGAAGGTCGCCATCTGGTAGAGCGCAAGCGCCCGGCCGACGACCCAGCGCGGCGCCGAAAGCTGCACGGTCGCGTTGAAGGTCGAGAGTGCAAGGACCCAGCTCGCTCCGGCGATGAGCAGGGCCGCCATGGTCGTCACGGTATAGACGCTCAGCCCCGCCAGGATGACCGCAGCCGAGAAGGCGGCAAAGGAGGCGCGCACCAGCGTCTCTGTCGTGAGCGCGCGACGTACCCGCGCGCTCAGAAGGGCTCCCCCGACCGCTCCCGCACCGAAAGCACCGAGCAGCAGGCCGAAGGTCAAAGGCCCGCCCTTGACGAGATCGCGCGCCACCAGCGGCAGCAGCGCCTGAACCGCAATGGCGCCGAATCCGAAGGCCGCACCACGCAGCAGCACCGAGCGGATATTTGGCGACATCGCGACATAGCGGATGCCGGCGCTCATCGCGATGCCGAGCGTCTCGCGTGGCAGCACGCGCTCGATCTTTGGAGGGTTCCAGCGCGCGAGTACGGTGACGAGCCCGATATAGCTCAGTGCATTCACCGTGAAGGAGGCGACGACGCCCGCCGCCGCAACGATGAAGCCGCCCAGCGCCGGCCCGACGCTGCGGGCAATGTTGAAACCGACGCTGTTCAGTGTGATCGCGGCCGGCAGATCGCGACGCGGCACCATCTCGCCGACCGAGGATTGCCAGGCGGGCCCGTTCAAGGCCGTGCCGCAGCCAATCAGGAAAGTCAGGCCGAGCAGCAGCCACGGGGTGATTACGCCGAACCAGGCCGAGACGGCGAGAGCCACGGAGACCGTGAACATGAAGCCCTGCGCCGTCAGCATGATCTTGCGCCGGTCGAAATTGTCGGAGATCGCCCCCGCCGCCAGCGAGAACATCATGATCGGCAAGGTCGTCGAGGCCTGCACCAGCGCAACCATGTCGGCAGAACTGGCGATCGAAGTCATCAGCCAGGCTGCGCCGACCGACTGGATCATCCCGCCGAAATTGGAGGCAAGGCTCGCGAACCACACAGCCCGGAAGATCGGCTGGCGCAGAGGCACGAATGGCGAAGACAGCCCCTCATCGACCGCCCCATCCCCCGTCGCGGCAACATCGGCTGCGGCTACGTCGGCGGTGGGTTGGGCGTTCGGATCGTCAGGCATGCCATAGGGTTAGAGCCTCGCCCGCGGGCTGCCAACCATCAGTTTGGAATGATTTGCTCTTAGGCACCCGTTTGCGCGGAAAGCCCTTCCCTGCGACGCGCACGCCGCTCGACCTGCCGCGCCGCAGGCGCACGCCAGTAATGGGCGAAGGCGACGAGAAGCCCGGCCAGCGCGACCCAATGCCCGGGCCTGAGGGCCTCGAGATCACCATAGACGACGACATCGGCATTGGCCTGGAACACCAGCCAGGCCGAGGCACCGGTCGCCAACGCATACCAGGCCGTCTCGCAAAGCGCAGTCAGAAGGCCGGCCGCAAGCGCCGTCAGGACCAGCCGGGGCGTATCGAGCGTCACGCCGGATCGCGGCAGCAGCCGGTAAAGCATCAGAAGGCAGAAGAGCCCGGTCATCAGCGCCGGCTGGGTGACGTCGATCTTCGACTGCAGGGCAAAGTGCAGCAGCCCCAGGGCAGCGATGGCATAGACGAGGTTATGCAGCAGTTGCCAGCGGGCGGAACCCAGCCTGCGGATCATGCCGTCGGTCGAGGTTGCACCGAGTGCGACCAGACCGGTCAGCCCCGTGATGCCGACGACGAGATAGAACCGTTTGACGATTTCAGAAACGATCAGCCCGGCGTCGAAACCGAGATCGATGCAGTAAAGCGCGAGATGGGCGAGCGCATAAGCCAGCACGGAGAGGCCCAGCATGCGGCGGATGCCGATGAGCTTGCCCCAGTCGAGAAGCCGGCGCAGCGGCGAGACGGCAAGGGTAACCAGCAGCAGCCTGAGCGCCCAGGTGCCGGTATCATGCACCGCCCGCGTCCAGGGCTTCGAACCGAGCTGGCCGGTCCAGGCGTCGAAGGCGAGCCAGAGCGCCGGCACCAGTAAGAGCGCAAATGTCGCAGCGCGCAGCCCCGAGAAGCGCCCCTGCCGGTCCAGCCACGGCAACCATGCCTTCATGCCGATCTCCACCATCGCATGTCCCGAATACGCGAGAGGCCTTGCCTCTGTCTCGCACGTCTGCACACAAGGACGTGAGCCTTCTGCGATCTGCCCCGTATTCAGAATGGACCGGCCATGCCTTCGACTAGCCCCACCGTCGTTTTCGATGTCGGCAACGTCCTGATCCGCTGGGATCCGCGCCATCTTTACCGAGAGTTGATCCCTGACGAAGCGCGCATGGACTGGTTCATGCAGAACATCTGCACCTCGGCCTGGAACCTCGAGCAGGATCGCGGCCGATCCTGGGCCGACGCCGTCGCCGAACGCGTCTCCGCTCATCCCGAATGGGAGCGTGAGATCAGGGCCTTCGACGAGCGCTGGCACGAGACGGTAACCGGCGAGATCGCAGAAAGCGTCGAGGTCCTCACGGACCTGAAGGCCAGGGGCGAGAAGGTCTATGCGATCACCAATTTCTCGCGCGAGAAATGGGACGAGAGCGTTGTCCGCTTTCCTTTCCTCGGTTCGTTCGACGGCGTCGTGGTCTCGGCACATGAACGGCTGATCAAGCCGGATCCTGCGATCTATCACGTGCTGCTGGAGCGCTACGGCCTCACCGCAGGTTCCTGCGTCTTCATCGACGACAGCGCCAAGAATATCGAGAGCGCGCGTCATGTCGGCATGCAAGCCGTGCATTTCGTCGAGCCGATCGACCTGCGGGCGACACTGCGTGGTCTCGGCGTCCAGATCTAGCGCCGAGCCCGTCCCGAACGTACCACGCTACGAAGACCAGAACGGCCAGAAGGCGCCTCGGAGAAAGTTCGCCACGCCATGAGCATTCCTGTCGAGAGCGTTCTGTCCACCGTCGGCACCGGCCCGTTCCAGCGTCGGCTGCTCGGCATCTTCGGCCTCGTCTGGGCGGCTGATGCCATGCAGGTGCTGGCGGTCGGTTTCACCGCCGCCTCCATCGCTGCGACCTTCGGGCTCAGCGTGCCACAGGCCCTGCAGACCGGAACGCTGTTCTTCCTCGGCATGTTGATCGGCGCCGCGTTGTTTGGGCGCCTCGCCGATCGCTATGGCCGCCGTCGCGTGCTCCTGATCACGGTCGCCTGCGATGCGGTATTCGGGCTGCTCTCCGTCTTCGCCCCGTCCTTCGCAGCCCTTCTCGCGCTACGCTTCCTGACCGGCATCGCAGTCGGCGGCACGTTGCCCGTCGATTACGCGATGATGGCGGAATTCCTGCCGCCGAAGAACCGCGGGCGTTGGCTGGTCATGCTGGAGGGTTTCTGGGCGGTCGGCACGATCGCAGTCGCCCTGGCCGCCTGGGCAGCAAGCATCGCCGGGATCGCTGACGCGTGGCGCTGGATTTTTGCTGCGACGGCGCTGCCCGCGCTGATCGGCATCTGGCTGCGCTTCTGGGTGCCGGAATCACCCCTGTACCTGCTGAAGGAAGGGCGAGCGGACGATGCCAAGCGCGTGCTCAACCAGATGCTGCGCACCAACGGGAAAGCGGAACTCTCGTCCGATTCGGCGATCACCCTGCCCCCGGCCGCGACGTCTTCCGGATTGCTCGCGCCTGATCTGCGCCGGCGCACCCTGCTGATTCTCGGAATCTGGTTCCTTGTCTCGGTGTCCTATTACGGCGTCTTCACCTGGATGCCGGCCAAGCTCGCCGGCGAAGGGTTCGGCTTCGTCCGTGGCTATGGCTTCCTCGTCATCGTCGCGCTGGCCCAGCTGCCTGGCTATGCGCTGGCCGCCTATGGCGTCGAGACATGGGGCCGGCGTCCGACCCTGATCGGCTTCCTGCTGCTCAGCGCGGCAGGCTGCGCCCTGTTTGTCGGCGCTGGCAGCGCAACAGTGATCGGCGCGTCGATCCTGCTGATGAGCTTTGCGCTGCTCGGCACCTGGGGTGCACTCTACGCCTTTACGCCCGAGCTCTATCCGACGGAACTCCGCGGCACGGGCATGGGGGTTGCCGGCGCCATGGCGCGGCTCGGCGGCCTGCTCGCGCCATCGGCGGTGGCGCTCGTGATTGCGCAGAGTTTTGCCACTGCGATCGCCCTGTTCGCAGCCCTGCTGCTGGTTGCAGCGGTTGCAGCCTTCCTGATCGACGCCGAGACGCGTCAGGCCGTTCTGGCGTAGTCGGACCGGCTGGGCTCGCGTCATCCCGGGCGCACGAAGCCAGCCCCGGGATGACCTTAGCGAGGGAGAGCGGAACCTGAGCTCCGCTCAGGAATCCATCTTTAGCGCAGCGATGAAGGCTTCCTGCGGGATCTCGACCTTGCCGAACTGCCGCATCTTCTTCTTGCCTTCCTTCTGCTTCTCCAGAAGCTTGCGCTTGCGGGTGGCGTCGCCGCCATAGCACTTGGCGGTCACGTCCTTGCGCAGCGCCCGGATGGTCTCGCGAGCAATGATCTTGCCGCCGATCGCGGCCTGGACCGGAATCTGGAACATGTGCGGCGGGATCAGTTCCTTGAGCTTCTCGCACATGGCGCGACCGCGAGCCTCGGCGCGGGTCCGGTGGACCAGCATCGAGAGCGCGTCGACCGGCTCGGCATTGACCAGGATCGACATGCGCACGAGGTCACCCTCGCGATAGTCGGTGATGGCGTAGTCGAAGGAGGCGTAGCCCTTCGAGATCGACTTCAAACGGTCGTAGAAATCGAACACTACCTCGTTCAGCGGCAGGTCATAGACGACCTTGGCCCGCGAGCCGACATAGCTCAGGTCGATCTGCAGGCCGCGGCGATCCTGGCAGAGCTTCAGCACCGAGCCGAGATATTCGTCCGGCGTGAAGATAGTGGCGCGGATCCAGGGTTCCTCGATCGCCTCGATCTTCATCACATCCGGCATGTCCGCCGGATTGTGCAACTCGAGCGTCGTCCCGTCCCGCAGCCTGAGATGATAGACCACGGACGGCGCGGTCGAGATCAGGTTGAGGTTGAACTCGCGCTCGAGCCGCTCCTGGATGATCTCGAGATGCAGCAGTCCGAGGAAGCCGCAGCGGAAACCGAAGCCGAGCGCTGCCGAGGTCTCCATCTCGTAGGAGAACGAGGCGTCGTTCAGACGCAGCTTCGACATCGCCGAGCGGAGCACCTCGAAATCGGCCGCATCGACCGGGAAAATGCCGCAGAACACCACCGGCTGCACCGGCTTGAAGCCCGGCAGCGCCTCGGCGACCGGCTTGCGATCGTCGGTGATGGTGTCGCCGACGGCGGTATCGGCGACTTCCTTGATCGAGGCGGTGAAGAAGCCGACCTCGCCGGGGCCGAGTTCCTTCACTTCCAGCATCTTCGGCTTGAAAACGCCGACGCGGTCGACGCCATAGGCGGCGTTCGCCCGCATCATGCGGATGGTCATGCCCTTCTTGAGCACGCCGTCGATGATGCGCACGAGCACGACGACGCCGAGATAGGCGTCGTACCAGGAATCGACCAGCAGCGCCTTCAGCGGCGCTTCGAGATTGCCCTTAGGCGCCGGCAGTTTCTGGACGATCGCTTCCAGCACGCCTTCGATGTTGAGACCGGTCTTGGCCGAAATCGGCACGGCTTCCGAGGCATCAAGGCCGATCACGTCCTCGATCTGCTGCTTGATACGCTCGGGCTCGGCTGCCGGCAGGTCGATCTTGTTGAGGACCGTGACGATCTCGTGGCCCGCGTCGAGCGCCTGATAGACGTTGGCGAGTGTCTGCGCCTCGACCCCCTGAGAGGCGTCGACAACCAGCAGCGAGCCTTCGCAGGCAGCCAGCGAACGGGAGACCTCATAAGCGAAGTCGACGTGACCGGGCGTGTCCATCAGGTTGAGGATGTAATCCTTGCCGTCCTGGGCACGATAATCGAGCCGGACGGTCTGTGCCTTGATGGTGATGCCGCGCTCCTTCTCGATATCCATCGAGTCGAGGATCTGCTCGCTCATGTCGCGGGCCGCGACCGTGCCGGTCTGCTGGATCAGCCGGTCGGCAAGGGTCGACTTGCCGTGGTCGATATGGGCCACAATCGAGAAATTGCGGATGTTGTCGAAACTGCGCGTGCTCATGGGCGCGCAATAGCAGTGAAGCCGCACGGGGCCAAGGGTTTGTGGCAGGCGCCTTGCTTCTCTGAAGCATGGCAGGCGCTTGACATTCCATTATATTAGATTTCCTCTACTAAAATGGAGAATCCTCCCGAGAGAGACATCGACAGGCGCCTCGCGACGCGCCTGAAGTCAGCGCGCCAACGGCGCGATCTGACGCTCGACGTGCTTGCCGAGCGCACCGGCGTCAGCCGCGCGATGATCTCGCGAATCGAACGGGGCGAATCGAGCCCGACCGCGGCGTTGCTGGACCGGCTGACCGCCGGGCTCGGCGTGACCTTGTCATCGCTGTTCCATGAGGAGCGCCATGTCGGCCCGGTCGCGCGCCTGGCCGACCAGCCGGTCTGGCTCGACCCTGGCAGCGGCTATGTGCGGCGCAATGTCTCGCCGTCGGGCATCGGCTCACCTGTCGAAATCGTCGACGTGACGCTGCCCCCCGGAGCACGCGTCCTGCTCGACGGACCGCGCATGCTGCACCGCCTCGACCAGCAGGTCTGGCTGCTCGCCGGAGAGATCGAGCTCAGCTTTGGCGGCGCCAGCCATCGACTGCGGAGCGGCGACTGCATCCACATGCTGCTCGACGGGCCGATCACCTATCACAATCCCGGCTCGGAGCCGGCCCGCTATGCCGTCGTGCTGATGACGGCAGACGGCCTATCCCAGGAAAGACCCCGATGACGACGCAGCTCGTTGATACGGCCTCGATCACGCGTCTCGATGCCACTGGCGCGCGCAACGCCATCCCTGCGCTTACCGGTATCCTTCGGGATTCCGTCGCGAACGGCGCCTCTGTCGGCTTCATGGCGGAGAATACCGAGGCCGATTTCAAGGTCTATTGGACAGGTGTCGCGGCCGGCGTCGAAGCAGGACAGATCCTGCTTCTGGTCGCGCGGCAGGGCGACGAGATCGTCGGCACCGCGCAGGTCCACCCCGCCGGCAAGCCAAACCAGCCGCACCGCGCCGATATTGCCAAGGTCCTGGTGCATTCCTCCGCGCGCCGGCAGGGTATCGGTGAAGCGCTGATGCTGGCAGCGGAGGCCGAGGCGTCGGCGGCCGGACGGACGCTGCTCTGCCTCGACACGGACGAGGCCGGCCCGGCGCGGCGGCTCTATAACCGGCTCGGCTGGACCGAGATCGGCACCATCCCGCGCTATGCGCTGATGCCCGATGGCAGCGATTGCGGCTCGACCTTCTTCTTCAAGTCACTCGCCTAATCCAGCGGATTGGGGCTGACCGGCAGATCGGGCTTGGCCGGTTTGCCGGAGAGTGAGGAAATGATGCGGCGCATGCCGGCGAGCAGTTGCTCCGCCTCCTCCTCAGGGAAGCCGGCCAGCGCCCGCCGGTTGACCTGCCGCGCCTCCGCAAGCGCAGACTGCTCCAGTTCCCGGGCCCGCCCTGTCAGATGAATGATACGGGCGCGGGCATCGGCGGCGTCGGGCCTGCGCTCGATCAGACCGTCGCGCTCCATGCGCGCAAGCGTGCTGGCCATCGTCGCCTGCTCGACATCGAGCCGCTCGACCAGGTGCTTCTGGGTGACGCCATCTTCTCGCCAGAGCTCGAGCAGGACCATGAACTGCGCCGGCGCAAGCCCGAGCGGCCGGATGGATTCAGCCAGGGCCTTGGCGAAAAGCCGCGCCATGTGGTTGGCGAGATAGCCGGCCGAATGAGTCTTGAAGGTCGTCACGATCGCATCCCCCCGCCGGGTCGAGATACCAGTTGAACAGCATACTATGCAATGATATATAGCATGCTATTCAAAATCGGGAGGTGACGATGCCCCAAGGGACCGACCTCATTTTGCAATCCGCGATCGCCCGGCGCATGGGACCGATCACATTGGCACTGGCGGCGCTGTTCAGTGGCGCAGCGATCTACATCCTCGCGGCCGAGCAGCCGGCGCGGCTGTCGCTCGACGACGGGGCGCTTCTGCGGCAATGGCAAGCGGCCATCGGCCCGGCGACGCGGATGCAGGCGACGCTGGTCGTGATCACGACGCTCTGCGCCGGTCTCTCCTGGCGCTCCACCCGTAACCCCGCCTGGCTGGTCGGAATGTTCGCGATCCTGGCCAATCTGCCGTTCACGCTACTGGTCATCGCACCGATCAACACGGAACTGCAGGCCATGGCCGCGGCGCAAGCCAGCGCCGCGAGCCGCCATCTCATTCAGCGCTGGGGCGAGCTTCACGCCATCCGCGCCGGGCTCGGGCTATTCGCCGTCCTCAGCTTCAGCTGGGCGCTGTCGCGGCGTCCGTGAAGCCCTGAGCCTTACTCCGCCTTGCGATAGTAAGGCTCGACCGGCCCCTTGAGCGTGATCGTCATCGGCCGGCCGAAGCGGTCCTTGGCGGCGCCGGCCGCCACCTTGATCCAGCCTTCGCTGACGCAATACTCCTCGACATTGGTCTTCTCAGTGCCCTTGAAGCGGATGCCGATATCCTTCGCCAGCACCTCGGCGTCGTAAAAGGGGCTGTCCGGGTTGACGGAGAGACGATCGGGGAGCGTGTCGGTCATGTCTTTGGCCTTGTGGTCTGGAGCGCACCTGGGTCGCTTTGGCGGCAGAGGTAACGCCAGAATGCGTCGATGCCAAATCGGGATGCTTGAGCGGCCTCCCGGCCACTGCGAAATTCGGGGCCGGCGACGTCATGGAGCGCGGGCTGGCGGTCCACCTGATCGAGCGACAGAGCAGTCTCGGTCCGGGGCAACCCGAAGCGAACGACCTTCACGCCAGCGAGCAGGTCATGGCCCGCTGGCTGGAATCGTTCAGCGGCCGCCGGCCTTCTCGATCAAGGCCGCGACGGCCCGCTGCCCGCGCTGGCGGGCATGGGCCAGCGGCGAGACACCATCCTTGTCGGCCAGACTCGGATCGGCGCCTGCCTCGAGCACAAGCTTTGCAACCTCCTGATGCCGTGGCCCGCCATCGCCCAGGATGACGATCTCGAGCAGGCAGGTCCAACCGAGATCGTTGACGTGGTCCAGGTCGATGCCGCTGCCCAGGAGCAGCTTGACCGTCTCGACATGGGCGCGCTCGCAGGCCGGGATCAGGGCGTTGCCGCCATAGCGGTTGCGGATCGCCAGGTCGGGCTTCAGCGGGATCATCGCAGCGACGATCTCGGCGCGACCGGCGGCACCGGCGAGCAGCCAGGGCGTGTCGCGATTGGCGGCCTGCGCATTGATGTTGGCGCCCGCCGCGAGCAGCGCCTTGGCGATCGCTACATGATTGCCGGCCACAGCGAGCAACAACGGCGAGCGCCCCTGCGCATCGCGAGCCTCGAGATCGGCCCCGGCCGCGATCAGCCGGGAGACCTCGGCAGTCCTGCCGGCGGCGGCCGCGTCGAGGAGGCTCGCCTGTCCGTTCTGCCCCATCGCCGCCATCGCAAAAACTCCAAGCACCAGAATCAGTCCGGCTCGCAAGACGCGCTTCACCGCGCACCATCCAGAAGCCGCCCCACGACCTTGGCGGTATAGTCCACCATCGGCACGATGCGGGCATAGTTCAGCCGTGTCGGGCCGATGATGCCGACAACGCCGACAATGCGCTGCTCGGCATCATGGAAAGGTGCGGCGATCATCGAAGAGCCGGACATCGAGAACAGCTTGTTCTCTGAGCCGATGAAGATGCGCACGCCGTCGCCGGCCTCGGCGCGGGACAGCAAGTCGATCACGTCGGTCTGCGTCTCCAGATCCCCGAAGAGCAGGCGGATACGCTCGAGATCCTCCTGTGCCTTGAGATCCTCCAGCAGATTGGCCTGGCCACGCACGATCAGATGGCGATCGCTGCTCGGACCTGACGAGGTGGCGATGCCGCTCTCGACAAGCTTCGCCGTCAGCGCATCGAGTTCGCGCTCCATGGTGGCGCGATCGTCGGCGATCTCGCGCTGCAGTTCGCTCAGGGTCTTGCCGAGGACACGGGCATTGAGAAAATTCGCAGCCTCCGTCAGGGCCGAGGCGGGCAGACCCGGCGGAAGGGCGAGCAACCGATTCTCGACCGTACCGTCCTCCGCCACGAGCACCACAAGCGCGCGCACCGGCTCCAGCCGGACAAATTCGATATGCTTCAGCCGGGAATTGGCCTTGGTGGTGACCACAACGCCGGCACCACGCGACAGCCCAGACAGCAGTGCAGACGCCTCGGTCAGCGCGCCGTCCAGCGTCCGGGTCGAGGCCGCTGCCCGCATCTGAGCCTCGATGCGGGCGCGTTCGTCGGAGGTCAGGTTGCCGACTTCCATCATGGCGTCGACGAAGAAACGCAATCCGCGTTCGGTCGGCAACCGACCGGCCGAGGTATGCGGCGCGTAGATCAGCCCCGCCATTTCGAGGTCGGTCATGACATTGCGCACAGTTGCCGGCGACAGGGCCACCGGCAGCAGCCGCGCGATGTTGCGCGAGCCGACGGGCTCGCCCGTCGCGAGATAGCCATCGACGATCTGCCGGAAAATCTCACGGGAGCGTTGGTCGGTCTCGACCAGCCCGCCAGGGCTGTCCTGCCGCGTGGGCGCGCTCATGGCGAGGCGAGTATCTGGTTGCACATAGGCTATTGTCCCTTCGGCGCGGCAGCGGATCAAGAGGCAAGCGCTGGCTGCTTGCCTTGCCGCGCCCGGCCCAAACGCCTACAAGCCGCCGAACTCACGAAATCGGGATGTGAACATGCGACCCTCCAAACGCGCGGCCGACGAGATGCGCAAGGTCACGCTGGAACGCGGCGTGGTGCGCTATGCGGAAGGTTCCTGCATGGTCAGCTTCGGCGAGACCAAGGTGCTCTGCGCCGCGACGGTCGAGGAAAAGGGTCCACCATGGCTGCGTGGCACCGGCAAGGGCTGGGTCACGGCCGAGTACTCAATGCTGCCGCGTGCCACGCATGAACGCACACGCCGCGAGGTCACCTCCGGCAAGCCATCGGGCCGCACGCAGGAAATCCAGCGCCTGGTCGGGCGCTCGCTTCGCGCGGTCGTCGACCTGACCGCCATCGGCGAGCGCCAGATCGTGGTCGATTGCGACGTCCTCCAGGCTGATGGCGGCACGCGCACGGCCTCGATCACCGGCGCCTGGGTCGCGCTGCACGACGCGCTGAAATGGATGGAGGGGCGCGGCATGCTCAAGGCATCGAACCCGCTCAAGGATCATGTCGCCGCGATTTCCTGCGGTATCGTCGCCGGCAACCCGGTCATCGATCTCGACTATGTCGAGGATTCCGGCGCGCAGACCGACGCGAACTTCGTCATCACCGGAACAGGCGGCCTGGTCGAAGTGCAGGGCACTGCCGAAGGCGCTCCCTTCTCGGAGGATGAGCTGATGGCCCTGCTCCGGCTCGCCAAGGGCGGCGTCAGCAAGCTGGTCGCGCTGCAGAAGGCGGCGGTGGCCTGATCATGAGCGGACATCGGCTTCTCCAAGGCAAGGTCGTGATTGCGACCCATAACCAGGGCAAGCTGCGCGAAATGCGCGAGCTGATGGCGCCCTATGGCGTCGATCTGGTCTCGGCCGGGGAACTCGGCCTGCCCGAGCCCGAGGAGAATGGCCACATGTTCTCGGAGAATGCCGCGATCAAGGCGGTGGCCTCCGCGCAAGCGAGCGGCCTGCCGGCGATCGCCGATGATTCCGGCCTGTGCATCGATGCGCTCGACGGCGCCCCTGGCCTGTTCTCCGCCAACTGGGCCGGGCCGGGCAAGAACTTTGCCCCGGCGCTCGCCCGCGTCCAGGCCGAGCTCGCCAAGCGCGGCGCAACGACCTCCGACAAGCGTCGGGGTCATTTCGTCTCCGCGCTGGTCATCGCCTGGCCGGACGGACACCAGGAGCTCTTCGAAGGCCGCGTCTACGGCGAGATCATCCATGAGCCGCGCGGCCCTTCAGGCTTCGGTTACGATCCGATTTTCAAGCCGGACGGCCGCACCAAGACCTTTGGCGAAATGTCTTCCGATGAAAAGCACGGCGTGCCGGATGATGGTTCGGAGGCGCTGTCGCATCGCGCCCGCGCCTTCCAGCTCCTCGCCGCAGCCTGCCTGAGGCTGCCCCAGTGAACGCGCCAGCCGCCATCGCCGAGCGTCAGGCGGTCCCGCCGCATCCGACCGCGGATGCCGGTTTCGCGGCCTATGTGCATTGGCCATTCTGCCTGGCCAAGTGCCCCTATTGCGACTTCAACTCGCATGTGCGGCATACGCCGCCCGACCAGCAGCGCTTCATCGAAGCCTTCAGGCGCGAAATCGCGCACCGCGCCCAGCTAGCGCCCGGACGCACCGTCTCCTCGATCTTCTTCGGCGGCGGCACGCCCTCGCTGATGGAGGGCCGCACGGTCGGCGCAATCCTCGACGCGATCGGCGGCGCCTGGGCGGTCGACCCGAATTGCGAAGTCTCGCTCGAAGCAAACCCGACCAGCGTCGAGGCAGGACGCTTCCGGGATTTCCGCGCCGCCGGCGTCAACCGCGTCTCGCTCGGTGTGCAGGCGTTGAACGACGCCGACCTCAAGGCGCTGGGCCGGATGCACTCGACACAGGAAGCGCTCGATGCGGTGGCGATCGCGCGGCGCTATTTCGAGCGCTACTCCTTCGACCTGATCTACGCCCGCTCCGTCGAGCAGACTCCCGCGCTCTGGCGCGAGGAACTCGAACTCGCGATCAGCCATGCTGCCGAGCATCTCTCGCTCTACCAGCTCACCATCGAGCCCGACACCGCCTTCGCGGCCCTGTACAAGGCCGGCAAGTTGAAGGTGCCGGATTATGAGGTCGGCGCCGCACTCTACGAGACGACGCAGGAGATCACGGCAAAGCACGGCCTGCCGGTCTACGAGATCTCGAACCATGCCAGGCCGGGCGCTGAATGCCGGCACAATCTCGTTTACTGGCGCTATGGCGAATATGCCGGCATTGGCCCCGGTGCGCATGGAAGGCTGGTCACAGCAGAGGGCCGGATGGCGCAATCGACCGAGAAGCGACCGGAAGTCTGGCTCGAGCGCGTCGAGGCCGAAGGGCATGCGCTGGTCGAGAACGAGTGCCTGAACGCCGAGGCGCAAGGCGACGAATATCTGCTGATGGGCCTGCGACTGGTCGAGGGCATCGATCCGGTCACGTTCAGGGCGCTTTCAGGGCGCGAACTGAAGTCTTCCCGCGTCGACAGCCTGATGAAGGAGGGGCTGCTGACACGCAAGCCCGGCGGCAAGCTCGCCGCGACACCGGACGGGGCGCTGGTCCTGGACGCGTTGGTGGCGGATCTGGCGGCCTAGACCTGCCGCCCCCATGCCCGGCCTCGCGCCGGGCATCATTCTGTTTCTGGAACCGAGGATCTGCGCGTCGCAGCGCCCGGAAACCGCGCGCGGGGGCCCTGTTACGTCCTCGGCCCAAGGTCTCGCGGCGCGGCATTGACCGTCACGATCTGGCCGTTGCGCAGTTCGAGAACCGCAAGCCCGCGCTCGATCTGCCCATCCGGGCGGAAACGGAAGACGCCGTCCGCACCGGCAAAGCCCTGCGGGTTGGTCAGAACCGACTCGGAGAAACGCTGGCTTCCCTGCGTCCGCGCCAACGCCGCTGCCAGCGAGACCGCATCATAGGCCAGAGTCGCGGTGCGGGTCGGCGCGCCGTTGAAGCGCTGCTGATAACGGCCCGCAAAGGCATTGAAACCGGCTGTGTCGGGCGATGCGAACCAGCCTCCCTGGATCGCCGGAACGCGCGCGACGCTGGCATCGTTCCAGACACCGGTGCCGAGAGGCTTCACCTTGGCCGGATCGAACCCGGCTTGCTGAAGTGCCAGTCCCAGCGCCGGCATGGTGTCGGCTGTGGCCGGGACGAAGAGCGCGTCCGCCTGCTGCAAGGCCGGCACGAGGCGCTGGACAGCGGTGCGCATGCTGTTCTGGTCGGAGCCGAAACGCTCGATGATGACCGCCCGCGCCCCGCGATTGGCGACGGCCTGCTGGAACGCGGCCTCGACGACCCGGCCATAGGCGGTATCCGGAACCAGCGCGGCAAAGGACTTGCGCCCCTGCGAAGAGGCGTAGGCGATCACGCGATTGACGTCGTTCTCGGGCGGGAAGGAGAGCAGATAGACGCCGCGCGAAGCGACATTGCTATCGCTGGAGAAAGCCATGATCGGGCGGTTGGCGCCGCGCGCCACTTGAGCGGCAGCCTGCACCGAGGGTGCAAAGAGCGGCCCGATGATCAGTTCAGCACCTTCACGCAGCGCTTCCTGGGCCGCGGCCTGAGCGCCTTCCGGCGACCCGCGATCATCCTTGACCAGCAGCGTGAGGTCGGCGCCCGGGAATTCGGCAAGCGCCATCTCGGCAGCGTTCTTCAGGGAGTTGCCGACGACCGCGCCCTGCCCTTCCGCAGTCAGGGGAAGCACGAGGCCGACTTTGACCTTGCCGGTGCCGATGGTCTGGCCGGTGGGCGCCTGAGCCTCGCCGCCCGGGGCCGCGGAACCGCCGTCAAAACCTGGCAGACCGGACGTACCGCCGCTGCAGGCCGCGAGCCCAAGCGAAACACCGAGGGCCAGAGCCGCCAGACGCAACCTCGAGACCGGAAGGGGGAGCCGTTGGAGCAGCACGGGATCATCTCCAGTCGAGAACGGGGAACGCGGTCATTGCGACCGTATCCAGCTTGCAGTCCCCCGACCGTGGAGAACTCCTGCCAGTGCGACATGGTATTTTCAAGTTGTTAACTCTGTCTTGCCGCATTTGAAACGAGGCGCAGCTGCATGCGGCCGTGGCATAAGGACCGCGGCTGTGGCAGCTTGCGGACATGTCCGCTCCGTCCTCCGCCCCGCCTGCCTCTGCCCCGCGTGCATCGCAGCGCGCCCCCAGCTACACGGCCTTCGGGCTCCGCGCCGAAGCGGAGACGCTGGCGCCGGGCCTGCACATCGTCGCAACCCCGATCGGCAATCTGCGCGACATCTCGTTTCGCGCCCTGGCGACGCTTGCCGCCGCCGATGCCGTGCTCGCCGAGGACACGCGCACCAGCAAGACGCTGCTGGCACATTACGGAATCTCGACACCGCTCCTGCCCTATCACGAGCACAATGCCGCGCAGATGCGGCCGAAGATCCTGGCCAAGCTGCGGGAGGGCGGGCGGCTTGCCCTGATCTCCGACGCGGGCACGCCGCTGGTGTCGGACCCCGGCTACAAGCTGGTCGCCGATGTCGTCGCCGAAGGCCTGCCGGTCACCGGCATTCCCGGCCCCTCAGCCGTTCTGGCGGCGCTGGTGCTTGCCGGCCTGCCGACAGACCGGTTCTTCTTCGAAGGTTTCCTGCCGCCGAAATCGGCCGCGCGGCGCGGGCGACTGACCGAGCTGGCGGTCATTCCAGGCACCCTCGTCTTCTTCGAATCGCCGCGCCGCCTCGCCGAGATGCTCGCCGATGCCGGCGCAGTGCTGGGCGCAAGGCCGGCAGCGGTCGCCCGCGAACTGACCAAGTACCACGAAACCGTACAACGCGGGACGCTTGCTGAACTCGCCGCCCATTACGGCGAGGAGGAAGAAGCACGCGGCGAGATCGTCGTGATCATCGGTCCACCCGGAGCCGAGGCTCTGCTTCCAGCGGGAGATGTCATCGATGAGCGCCTGCGCGAGGCCATGGCGCGGCTCTCGCTCAAGGAGGCGGTCGCGCAGGTCGCCGCCGAGACGGGGCAGCCGCGCCGCAAGATTTATGCGCGCGCCCTCGAACTGACCCGCGAGCCTTGAGAGCCAGGGCTCGCAGCCAGAAGGCCAGACGAGCCGGAACGACCGGCCAGCGCGGCGAGCTGCTGGCGATCCTCTGGCTTGCCGCGAAGGGTTACCGGCCCCTCGCCCGGCGCTTCGGCGGCAAGGGCGGCGAGATCGACCTCATCGTGAAGCGCGGACGCACCATCGCCTTCGTCGAGGTCAAGGCCCGGGGCCTGCTCGACGATGCGCTGACCGCGATCACTCCGGAGAAACGCCGGCTGATCGAGGCCCGCATCCGGCAATGGCTCTCGCGCAATGCCTGGGCGATGGACCATCATTTGCGAGCCGATGCCGTCTTCGTCGCGCCCTGGCGTCGGCCGCGCCATGTGCCCGGCGCCTTCGAGCTGATCCTGTGACGCGCAGCCTGCCCCTTGCACAGGCATGGGGCCTGGGCCGATATGAGGCCGCGCAACAGGAACCTTGCCCATGACCCTTGCCGTCGCCATCCAGATGGACCCCATCGAACGCGTCAGGATCGCCGGCGATACCGGCTTCGCCTTGATGCTGGAGGCGCAGCGGCGCGGACACACGCTCCACACCTATACGCCGGACCAGCTTTCGATGCGGGACGGCAAGGTCACCGCGCCGATCAGGCCGGTCGAAGTGCGTGACGTCGACGGAGATCACTTCACCCTCGGAACCGAGGAACGCACCAATCTCTCGACGCTCGATGTCGTGCTGCTGCGGCAGGACCCGCCGTTCGACATGGCCTACATCACCTCCACGCATATGCTGGAGCGCATCCATCCGAAGACGCTGGTCGTCAACGATCCCGCGCAGGTACGCAACGCGCCCGAGAAGATCCTGGTCACGCATTTCCCCGAACTGATGCCGCCGACCCTGATCACCCGCGACAGGGCCGAGATCGAAGCATTTCGCGAAGAGTTCGGCGAGATCGTGATGAAGCCGCTTTACGGCCATGGCGGCGCGACCGTGTTCAAGACCGGGAAGGGCGACCCCAATTTCGGCTCGCTGTTCGATCTCTTCTCCGGGATCTTCAAGGAGGCCTGGGTGGTCCAGCGCTTCATGAAGGAGGTCAGCGCCGGCGACAAACGCATCCTGCTGGTGGACGGCAAGGCGGCAGGCGCGGTCAACCGGGTCCCGGCCGATGGTGACCTGCGCGCCAATATGGTGCGCGGCGGCGCCGCCGCTCCGACGGATCTCTCCAAGCGCGAGCTCGAGATCTGCGAGGCGATTGGTCCGACGCTGCGCGAGCGAGGCCTGATCCTGGTGGGAATCGACGTGATCGGCAACTACCTGACCGAGATCAACGTCACGGCGCCGACGGGCGTGCGCGCCGTCAAGAAGCTGGGCGGGCCCGATATCGCCGCCCAGGTCTGGGACGCGATCGAGGCGAAGGTGAGAAGCCGAGGCTAGGGCCCTCACCGCATCGGGTCAGGCTCCGGCCTGTCCCGGCCGACAGCGCAGCATCGGGGCTGAAGGCTCAGGCGCTCCTGGCGACCGCCGTCCCGTTCAACGGATTGGCGGCATCCCAGTCGTAGCGCATCGTATCGAAGCGCATCGTCATCGCGTCGACGAGCAGGAGCTTGCCGACCAGCGGCTCCCCGAAGCCGGTGATTGCGCGAATCACCTCCAGCGCCATCAGCGAGCCCATCACGCCGGCGAGCGCGCCAAGCACACCGGCTTCGGCACAGGGTGCGACCGTGCCAGGCGGCGGCGGATTGGGAAAGAGGCAGCGATAGGTCGGGTTCGGCCGCCCGTCCGGCCGCTTCTCATGCGGGCGCAGCGTGGTCAGCGACCCATCGAAGCGGCCAAGGGCCGCGGTGACCAGCGGCTTCTTCTCGTAGAAGCAGGCATCGGCGACGGCGTAACGCGTCTCGAAATTGTCGGTGCCGTCGGCGATCACGTCGTAGAAGGCAACCATGGCGCGGGCGTTGTGCGGGTCGATGCGGGTGACATGCTCCTCGACCGCGACATGCGGGTTGAGCCGCTTGATGAAGCCGGCAGCCGCAACCGCCTTGTTCGCGCCGAGGTCGGCAGTGCTGAAGATGGTCTGGCGCTGCAGGTTGGAAAGCGAGACATGATCGGCGTCGACGATACCGATCATGCCGACACCCGCGGCGGCAAGATACTGGATCAGCGGCGCGCCAAGCCCGCCCGCGCCGATCACGAGTACGCTGGTGGATTTGAGTTTGGCCTGCCCCGGACCGCCGATCTCCGGCAGCACCAGATGGCGCGCATAGCGTTCGATCTCGTCACCGTGCAGGCTCATGCATCAGAGTTAAGCCGAACCGCTGGATTGGGCAATCGTGGCGTTGGCGGGGCCAAGGGAAATGGCCTGCAGCCCGGCTTGGCCGGGCGAGGAAGCCGTGCCATCGTGCGCACAGGCAGGGGCGGAGAAACCGCGCCGCGCGTTCACAGGGGAAGCACATATGCGGGTCAGATCTCTTGCGCTGGCGCTAGCGGGCGTCGCCTTTTCGGCTCTCGCCGCCATGGCGCAAACCRCAATCAAGCCGGCGGTCGTTTATGACAAGGGCGGCAAATTCGACAAATCCTTCAACGAAGCCGCCTTCATCGGCGCCGAGAAATTCAAGAAGGAAACCGGTGTCGAGTTCCGCGATTTCGAGCCGACCAACGAGGCGCAGATCGAGCAGGCCCTGCGGCGCTTCGCACGCGACGGCCATTCCCCGATCATCGCGGTCGGCTTCAGCCAGGCGACCGCCCTGCAAAAGGTGGCAGCCGAATTCCCCGACCTGAAATTCACGATCATCGACATGGTTGTCGACCTGCCGAACGTACAGTCGGTCGTGTTCAAGGAGCATGAGGGCTCCTATCTCGTCGGCCTGCTCGCCGGGATGGCATCCAAGAGCGGCAAGGTCGGGTTCGTCGGCGGCATGGATATCCCGCTGATCCGGAAATTCGCCTGCGGCTATGTCCAGGGCGTCAAGGCGGCGAAGAAGGATGGCGAGGTCTTCCAGAACATGACGGGCTCGACGCCCTCCGCCTGGAACGACCCGGTGAAGGGCGGCGAGCTTGCCAAGTCGCAGATCGACCGCGGCGCCGACGTGATCTACCACGCAGCCGGCGGCACCGGCATCGGCGTGCTGCGCGCGGCGGCGGATGCCGGCAAGCTCGGCATCGGCGTCGATTCCAACCAGAACGCCCTGCAGCCGGGCAAGGTGCTGACCTCGATGCTGAAGCGCGTCGATGTCGCGACCTACGCCTCCTTCAAGGCAGCCCGCGAAGGCAGCTGGAAGCCGGGCATCTCCGTGCTCGGGCTGAAGGAGGACGGCGTCGCCTGGGCGCTCGACGATGCCAACCGGGCCTTGATCACGCCCGAGATGAAAGCCGCCGCCGACAAGGCGCGCGATGACATCATCGCCGGCACGGTGAAGGTGCACGACTACATGTCGGACTCTAAGTGCACGATGTGAGGAACGGGCGCATGCCGCCCTCTCCTTCTCGGGGAGGGCGGCGCTTCGGGGCCGCATCCGGATGAAGATCACCATTCTTGGCTCCGGCGACGCCTTCGGATCGGGCGGGCGTTTCAACACCTGCCTGCTCGTCGAGGCCGTCGGCGAGCGCATGTTGCTCGACTGCGGCTCGTCGAGCATGGTCGCGCTGAACAAGGCGAACATCGCGCGCAACCCGATCTCGAGCCTACTGTTCACGCATTTCCACGGCGACCATTTCGGCGCGCTGCCGGCCTTTCTGCTCGATGCGCAATTCGTCTCGCGCCGGAACGAGCCCCTGACCATCGCAGGACCGGCCGGCATCGAACACCGAGCGTGGCATGCGCTGGAGGCCGATTTCCCCGGCGCCTCGGCCAATCCCTGGCGCTTCCCGATCCGTTTCGTCGAGGTGACGCCGGATGCACCGGCAATGTTGGCCGGGCTCGCGATCACCGCCTTCCCGATGGTGCATGACGAGCGCGCCGGCCCTTGCCAGGGCTATCGACTGGCACGCGACGGCAAGGTCTTTGCCTTTTCCGGCGATACGGCCTGGAGCGATGAGCTGATCTCCTTGGCCGCCGGAGCCGATGTGCTGCTTGTCGAGTGCTACAATTACGACCGGCCGCTGGCCAACCATCTCGACTACCAGACACTCGCGGCACGGCGCGGCGATCTCGCGACCCCGCGCATCGTGCTGACCCATATGGGGCCGGGCATGCTGGCCCATGACGGCCCTTTGCCGGAAGAGCGGGCCCATGACGGCATGGTGATCGTGCCATGAGCGTTCCCGCCATCGAACTGATCGCGATCAGCAAGCGCTTCGGCCCGGTCCTGGCCAATAAGGACGTCTCGCTTTCCATCGCCGCCGGCTCGATCCACGGCATCGTCGGCGAAAACGGAGCCGGCAAATCGACGCTGATGTCGATCCTCTACGGTTTCTATGAGGCCGATTCCGGCGAGATCAGGGTCGCAGGCCAGCCCTTGCGTATTCGCAGACCGGCGGATGCGATCGCGGCCGGCATCGGCATGGTGCATCAGCATTTCATGCTGGTCGAACCACTCAGCGTCCTCGAGAACGTCGTGCTCGGSGCGGAGGGCGGCAAGCTGCTCAAGGGCGGCATCGCCAGGGCACGGGCCGAGCTTGCGCGCCTCTCTCGGGATTATGGCCTCGCCATCGACCCGGACGCCATCGTCGGCGATCTCTCCGTCGGCCTTCAGCAGCGCGTCGAAATCCTGAAGGCGCTCTATCGCGGCGCCGAGATCCTGATCCTCGACGAACCCACCGCCGTACTGACCCCGTCGGAAGCCGACCAGCTCTTTGCGCTGCTGCGATCACTGAAGGCGCAGGGCAAGACGGTGATCCTGATCACCCACAAGCTGCGCGAGGTCATGGATGTGACCGACACCGTCTCGGTGATGCGCCGGGGTGAGATGATCGCGCATGTCGAAACCGCCCGGACCTCGCCTCCCGAGCTTGCCGAGGCGATGGTCGGACGGCGCGTGCTGCTGCGGGTGGAGAAGACGGCGCATCCGCGCGGGGCCCCCGTTCTGGAGGCTGCCGGCCTCGGTTTCTGCGACGAGCGTGGTTGCGAGAAGCTCAGCGATGTCAGCCTGACGCTGCATGCCGGCGAGATCGTCGGTATCGCCGGCGTCGCCGGCAATGGCCAGAGCGAATTGCTCGAGGTGCTTGCCGGCCTGCTCCAGCCCTCGCGCGGCGTCATCCGGCTCGACGGCGAGATCCTCAACGCCGGCGACCGCACGCCCGCCAATCTGCGCGAACTCGGGGTGATGCATATTCCCGAGGATCGGCACAGGATGGGACTGGTCACCGCCTTTCCCGCGGCCGAGAACAGCATCCTCGGCTACCAGGACGACCCGGCCTTCGGACCAGGCCCCTTCCTCTCACCGACCAGGATTGCGGCGCACGCGTTCGCCGGCATGACGGCCTACGATGTGCGCCCGGCAGACCCCTCCCTGAAGGCCGCGAAATTCTCGGGCGGCAATCAGCAGAAGATCGTGCTGGCCCGCGAGATCGAGCGCGCACCAAAGGTCCTGCTCGTCGGCCAGCCGACACGCGGCGTCGATATCGGTGCGATCGAGTTCATCCATCGCCGCCTGATTGCGCTGCGCGATGCCGGAGTGGCGATCCTGCTTGTTTCGGTCGAGCTCGAGGAGGTGATGGCGTTGTCCGACAGGATCCTGGCCATGTGCGGCGGCCGGATCACCGGCGAGCGAGCGGCCGAGGCCACCAATGAGCGCGATCTCGGCCTGCTGATGGCCGGTGTGAACCAGGAAGCCGCATGAGCGCCACGCCGATCGACCTGCCCCGCTGGGCCGATGCCGGGCTGGTTCCGCTGGTCAGCGTCACCGCAGCGCTCCTTGTCGCCGGACTGGTGGTGCTCGGCATTGGCGAGAGCCCCCTGGAGGCCACGGCCCTGCTGCTGAAGGGAGCGCTGGGCAGCATCGAGGGATTGGGTTTCACGCTCTACTACACCACGAATTTCATCTTCACGGGCCTCGCCGTCGCCGTCGCCTTCCATGCCGGGCTGTTCAACATCGGCGGCGAGGGCCAGGCGACCATCGCCGGCATCTTCCTCGCGCTGGCTTGCCTCTGGCTCGCGCCGCTGCCCGGCATCCTGCTGGTGCCGCTCGCCATCCTGGCGGGAGCGGCAGGAGGCGCGCTCTATGGTTTCATCCCCGGCTGGCTGCAGGCGACGCGCGGCAGCCATGTCGTCATCACCACGATCATGTTCAATTTCCTGGCGGCGACGCTGAGCGTCTATCTGCTCGTCAACGTGATGGGGAAACCTGGTTCGATGCAGGCCGAAACCCCGGAATTCGCCGGGCACGCCGTGTTGACGCCGATGCACCAGTTGCTCGCGCCGCTCGGGATCAAGCTGCCGGCGACCCCGCTCAACACCGCTTTCCTGCTCGCGCTCGCCGCGCTCGTCGCAATCTGGGCACTGATCTATCGCTCGCGCCTCGGTTACGCGATCCGCACCGTCGGCGCCAATCCGCGCGCTGCCGCCTATGCCGGCATTTCGCCCGCCCGGATGACCATGGTCGCGATGGCGCTCTCCGGCGCCCTGGCTGGCGGGCTCGCGGTCAACGAGGCGATGGGCGTGCAGCACCGCCTCCTGATCGATTTCACGGCCGGCTACGGTTTCGTCGGCATCGCCGTCGGATTGATGGGGCGCGGCCACCCGATCGGCGTCGCGCTCTCAGCCTTCCTGTTCGGCGTGCTCTATCAGGGCGGAGCGGAACTCTCCTTCGACAAGCCGACCATTACGCGGGACATGGTCGTCGTGATCGGCGGCGTGGTCATCCTCTTTGCCGGGGCGCTCGACGGGCTCTTTCGCAAGCTCGTCGCCAACGCCCTCCGACTCGGCCGGGTGGCCTAGCCATGGACTGGCTCACGACCATCGCCGTCATCCTCGATTCCACGATCCGACTGTCGATTCCGCTGCTCTGCGCGGCACTCGCCGGACTATGGTCCGAACGCTCCGGCGTCGTCGATATCGGGCTGGAAGGGAAGATGCTGATCGCGGCCTTCGCCTCGGCCGTCGCAGCCTTCGTGACCGGCTCCGCCTGGGCGGGGCTCGGCGCCGGCATCCTGGCCTCGGTCCTGCTCTCGCTCGTCCACGGCTTCGCAGCGATCACCTGGCGCGGCAACCAGATCGTCTCCGGCGTCGCCATCAACATGCTGGCGGCGGGCGTCACCGTGGTGCTCGGCAATGCCTGGTATGGACAGGGAGGACGAACCCCGCCGCTCGAAGGGGCGGCGCGCTTCGGCGATCTCACCCTGCCCTTCGCCAGGGCCATGCGCGAACACGTCCCCGTCCTCGGCCTTCTCTACGACGAGGTCATCTCCGGCCATGGGGCGCCGGTCTATCTCGCCATCCTCGCGGTTCCGATCACTGCCTTCGTGCTGAAGCGCACACGCTTCGGCCTGCGGCTGCGCGCCGTCGGCGAGAACCCGGCAGCCGTCGATACCGCGGGCATCTCGGTCGCCGGGCTGCGCTATGGCGCGGTGGTGATCTGCGGCGTGCTTTGCGGGCTGGGCGGCACCTATCTCGCCGTTTCGCAATCGGCCGGTTTCCTGCCGCAAATGACGGCGGGAAAGGGCTTCATCGCGCTCGCCGCCGTGATCTTTGCGAATTGGCGTCCCTGGCCGGCGCTGGGGGCCTGCCTGCTCTTCGGGCTGCTCGATGCCATCGCGATCCGGCTGCAGGGCGTGCTGCTCCCGGGTATCGGGCAGGTTCCCGTCCAGGCGATCCAGGCCCTGCCCTATCTTCTCACCGTCATCCTGCTTGCTGGTTTCATCGGCAAGGCCGTGCCACCGAAGGCGTCGGGCCTGCCCTATGTGAAGGAGCGTTGATGAGCGAGTCTGCGCCCAATTTCGACGCCCTCTTCGCCACGGCCAGGCGCGCGCAGGTCCGGGCCTATGCGCCCTATTCCGCATTCCGGGTCGGCGCCGCCATCCTCGATGACAACGGCGCGATCCATTCCGGCTGCAATGTCGAGAACGCCTCCTATCCCGTCGGGCTCTGCGCCGAGGCCGGCGCCATCTCCGCGATGATCGCGGCGGGCGGACGGGCGATCCATGCCGTTCTGGTCCTTGGCGACGGCGAGGAACTGGTTACCCCGTGCGGTGCCTGCCGTCAGCGCATTCGCGAGTTCGCTGCCCCGGAAACACCCATCGCGATTGCGGGCCCCGATGGCGTGCGTGCCCGGTTTTCGCTCGCGGAGCTGTTGCCAGCCTCGTTCGGACCGGCCAATTTGCGCATCTGATTTGCGCAGGCCCGCGCGCATCCGCGCGCAGGCCGACCCCGATACCGAGGCATTGGAATGGCGGCTGACCCGAGTTTCGACAAGGCAGCGGGAACGCTGATCGACCGCGGCGTCGACGGTGGGATCGACTGCGCCTTCGTTCTCGGCACCGGGCTCGGCCGCATCGTCGACGATGTGGTCGACCCGGTCGTCATTCCGTTCGCGGAGATCCCGGGATTCCCGCAGGGCCATGTCTCGGGCCATGCCCGGGCCGTCTGCTATGGCACTCTGCACGGCAAGCGCGTCCTGATCTTCCAGGGGCGGGCGCATTTCTACGAAACCGGAGATCCTGCGGTGATGCGCGTGCCGATCGGCATGCTGACAGCCTTCGGCTCGCCGCCACTGGTCCTGACCAATGCATCGGGCTCGCTGAAGCCGGACCTGCGGCCCGGCGGTCTCGCCCTGATTACCGACCACATCAATCTCAACGCGCCGAACCCGCTGATCGGCGACACCGGCGATGGGCGTTTCGTGCCGATGGTCGATGCCTATGATCCGCATCTGCGGGCACGCCTGAAGAAGGCGGCGGCCGCTTCAGGGGTCAATATGGGCGAAGGCGTCTATATGTGGTTCTCGGGGCCGAGCTTCGAGACGCCGGCCGAGATCAGGATGGCGAAGATGCTCGGCGCCGATCTCGTCGGCATGTCGACCGTACCGGAGGTCATCATCGCGCGCCGGCATGGCATTCGCGTCGCCGGTATCTCGGTGATCACCAATATGGGCGCGGGTGTTCTTGGCGGCGCGCCGAGCCACGGGGAGACCCGTGACGTTGCGGCGGCCGCGTCGACGGGCCTGCGCCGCCTGTTCCGCTCTTTCCTGGCGGAGCTCTAGGGATGGCCGATCTTGAAGCCGCGGCCCGTGCACTGAGTCTCCTCGACCTGACCGATCTCTCGGACCAGGCGAGCGAGGCCGGCACCCTGCAACTTTGCGCGCGCGCCGTCGCTGCGCCTGGCCCCGTTGCCGCCGTCTGCATCTGGCCGCGCTTCGTCGAGATTGCGCGCAAGGCGCTGCGCCATTCGACCGTGAAGATCGCGACCGTGGTCAATTTCCCGGCCGGGGGCAGCAACTGCACGCTGGTTGCCGGAGATGTCGCGGAAGCACTGGGGGACGGCGCCGATGAGATCGACCTCGTCCTGCCCTGGCGCGCCTTCCTCGATGGCGACAGCGACATTGCCCGCGAGATGGTTGCGAGCGCCAAGGACCAGTGTGGCGACAGGCTGCTGAAGGTCATCCTTGAAACCGGCGAATACCCTGATCTCCACGCGGTGAAACGAGCCTCAATGCTCGCGATTTCGGCCGGGGCCGACTTCATCAAGACCTCGACCGGCAAGACCGCCCATTCCGCCAGCCTGCCGGCGGTCGAGACCATGCTGGCCGTCATCAGGGCAGCCGGACGACCGGTCGGCATCAAGCCCTCCGGCGGCATCAAGACGCTTCCCGACGCAAACGCCTATCTTGCGCTGGCCGACAAGGCGATGGGACCAGATTGGGCGAAGCCCTCCACCTTCCGCATCGGCGCCAGCGGCCTGCACCAGGTCCTCGTCGACATCATCGAGGGCAAGACCGCCGGCGAACGGATCGACGGGGCCTATTGATGCGACTGCCTCAGGAGATCATTGCCGCCAAGCGCGATGGCGGCACGCTTCCCAGCGAGGATATCCGCCAGATCGTCGCCGGGCTGACCGACGGTTCCGTCAGCGAGGGCCAGGCCGCCGCATTTGCCATGGCCGTATTCTTCCGCGACATGAACGCCGAGGAACGCGTTGCCCTGACGCTCGCCATGCGCGATTCCGGCACGGTCCTGAACTGGGACGACCTGCCCGGCCCCGCACTCGACAAACACTCGACCGGCGGCGTCGGCGACACGGTCAGCCTGCCTCTGGCTGCGGTCGTCGCGGCCTGCGGTGGCTATGTGCCGATGATTTCGGGACGTGGCCTCGGCCAYACCGGCGGCACGCTCGACAAGCTCGATGCCGTGCCGGGATATGTGACGCAACCGGATATCGCGCTGTTCCGCAAGGTGGTGCGCGAAACCGGCTGCGCCATCATCGGCCAGACCGCGGATCTCGCCCCTGCCGACAAGCGCCTCTATGCCATCCGCGACGTGACCGCGACGGTCGAGACGATCCCGCTGCTGGTGTCCTCGATCCTGTCGAAGAAGCTCGCCGCAGGCCTGCACGGCCTGGCCATGGACGTGAAATTCGGCTCCGGCGCCTTCCTGCCCGACTTCAACAAGGCGCATGACCTCGCAGAGGCACTCGTCGGCGTCGCCAATGGCGCCGGCCTGCCGACAACCGCGCTGATGACAGACATGGCCGAGCCGCTCGCGTCGGCTGCCGGCAACACGCTCGAAGTCGCCTATGCTCTCGACCACCTGACCGGACGCCGGCGCGAACCGCGCTTCCACGAAGTGACCGTGGCACTGGCCGCCGAGATGCTGCTGCTCGGCAAGCTTGCGCATAACCTCGACGAAGCCCGGGCGAAGATCGAGGCAGCTTTCAGCAGCGGCGCCGCCGCGGAGCGTTTCGCCGAAATGGTGGTCGCGCTTGGTGGCCCGGCCGACCTGCTGGAGAAGCCGACAAAGCATCTCGCGCCCGCCGCGGTCATCCGGGCGGCCTATCCGGCCTCGAGCGGAGTCGTGCGCACCGTCGACACGCGCGGCGTCGGGCTTGCCGTGGTGGCGCTCGGCGGTGGGAGGACGCGCCCGCAGGACGCGATCGACCATGCTGTCGGTCTCGTCGAACTGGCAGGGCTTGGCCAGGATGTCGGGCCGGAACGGCCGCTCGCAATCATCCATGCCCGCGACGAGGCCAGCTTCACCGCGGCCGAGGCCCGGCTGCGGCGGGCCTACACACTCGGCGAGGACGCGGCCGGACACGGTCCGCTGATCGCGCAACGCATCACGGAGACTTCAGGATCATGAGTCTGCTTCTGGCAATGACCGGTTGGCATATCGAGGATTGGCGGGGGCGTTTTGCCGCCCTGCTGCCGGAACTCCCGGTCGTCACGCTCGGCGAGCCCTTCGACCGCCGCGCCGTGCATTACGTCGCGAGCTGGAAGCATCCCGAGGGAAGCCTCGCGGGCCTGCCCAATCTCGCAGCGATCTTCTCGCTCGGCGCCGGCGTTGACCACATCTTCGCCGATAGCCGCCTGCCGCCGGTGCCGATCGCCCGCGTGGTCGATCCTGATCTGACGACGCGCATGAGCGAGTACATCGTACTGCACTGCCTGATGCATCTGCGCCAGCAGCGCCGCTACGACCGTCAGCAACTCGCCAAATCCTGGGAAGACGATCGCAACCAGCCGGCGGCCCGCTCCGTGCGTGTCGGCGTCATGGGGCTCGGCGAGCTTGGGCTCGACGCGGTGCGAAAACTGCAGGTCCTCGGCTTCGACGTCGCCGGCTGGAGCCGTTCGCCGAAGAGCGTCGACGGGCTTGTCACCTTCGCCGGGGAAGACGGCATGGCAGCGTTCCTCGCTCGCACCGACATCCTGGTCAGTCTGCTGCCGCTGACACCGGATACGCGCGAGGTCATCAATGCAAAGCTGCTCGGCGGTCTCGCGCAGGGCGGGCGGCTCGGCGGACCGTTCCTGATCAATGCCGGTCGCGGCGGCCTGCAGGTCGAGACCGATATCCTGTCCGCGCTCGAAACCGGCACGCTGAGGGGGGCGACACTGGACGTGTTCCAGACCGAGCCATTGCCGGCCGATTCCCCGCTCTGGAGCCATCCGGCCGTGACCGTGACACCGCATAATGCCGCGATGTCAGACCCGGAGGCGATCGCGACCCTGATCGCGGCGCAGATCCGGCGGCTGCAGGCCGGCGAAGCGCTGGAGCACGTCGTCGATCCCGCCCGAGGTTACTGAGCGGCCTGCCGCTCCGTCACGCAAGCGTCACGGCACCGTCGTTGTGCTGAGATGCTGCACGGCCAAGCCGGCGCGGTCTTCTTCCCCGCGCCGGAGTGACCCATGCGCCTTGCCCTCGCCGCAGCCCTGCTGCTGTCCTCGACCATGCTCGCCGGTGCGCAGGACGCGCCGAAGGAATTCCCCGCCAAGCTCGTCGGCCATGCCCTCCTGCCGGCCAACACCATCATCCCGGCCCCGGCCGATGCGCCGGCTGACCTCAAGGTCTCCGGCAAGTTCGTCCAGCCCGGCAAACGCGTCGGGGCCGTCGGCACCGTGATGGGTACGTCGGGCGGCCGCCCGACCGGGCTGTCCACGCCATTTGCCGGTCAGCCGGTGCAGGGCTTCTCCGGCATCCGCTCGCTCGGCAATGGCGAGTTCCTGGTGCTGACCGATAACGGCTTCGGCTCCAAGGTGAACTCGCCCGACGCGATGTTGTTCTTCCATCGCCTCAAGGCCGATTTCAACGGCGGCAAGATCGAACGTCTCGCGACCACCTTCCTGCATGATCCCGGCAAGAAGGTGCCGTTCCGCATCGTCCACGAGGGCACCGAGAAGCGCTATCTGACCGGCGCCGATTTCGATCCCGAATCCATCCAGCCAATCGGCGGCAAGTTCTGGATCGGTGAGGAATTCGGACCCTACCTGATCCGCGTCGACGCCGACGGCAAGGTCGAGGCGGTGTTCGAGACCACGGTCGACGGCAAGCCGGCGCGCTCGCCCGACCATTACGCCGTGACGACGCCCGGCGCCCCGAACCTGCCCGTCGAGTTCAATGTGCGCCGCTCCAAGGGCTATGAGGGCATGGCGGCCTCGCCGGACGGGCGCTTTCTTTACCCGCTGCTCGAAGGCCCGCTCTGGAACGCCGAGACCAAGGGCAATGAGGAAGTCGACGGCAAGGAAGTGCTGCGCATCCTCGAATTCGACGTGCAGAACGAGAAGTGGACCGGCCGCTCCTGGTTCTTCCCGCTCGAGCAGAAGGGGCTCGCCATCGGCGATTTCAACATGATCGACGCCACCACCGCCTTGATCATCGAGCGTGACAATGGCGAAGGCACTGCCGACAAGGGCTGCGCGGCCGGCCAGAAGGGCCCGGACTGCTTCCATGACCTCGCCAAGTTCAAGCGGATCGTGAAGATCGAGATGACCGACGCCAATGTCGGCAAGTCGGTGCGCAAGATCGGCTTCATCGACCTGATGAAGATCGCCGACCCGGACAAGAAGGCGAAGCAGGGTGCCATCGACGGCGTGCTGCCTTTCCCCTTCTTCACCATCGAGAACGTCGATGTCGTCGACCGCGCCAATGGCATCATCGTCGTCGGCAACGACAACAACCTGCCCTTCTCCTCGTCGCGCGACCCGAAGAAGGCCGATGACAACGAACTCGTGCTGCTCTCGGTCAAGGACCTGCTCGCCGCCAAGTGAGCGAGACGGCCCAGCTTGCAACGACTAAGTCGTAGCCAAGTAAGCCTGTCCCGGCGCGCAGCACTCGCAACATCATGGCCGGCCTCGCGCCGGCCATTCTCGTTTCGATCCGGCGAGCTTGAACAGCTGTTCTGGCAACACCACATTTTCCTTAGCAAGCGCCTTCGGGCGCTAGGCATGGTGGTTTGGATGATCGTCACTGATGGAGGTGATCATGTTGACCGCGAATACGGAAGGCAAACGGCCGCAGGACTTGTGCAATCTTCTCCTCGCCGCGTGCCTGTTCATCTCTCCCTGGATCATGCGTTTTACGGGCGACATGATGGCCGCCCGCAACGCCTGGATCATCGGCATCGTGCTCGCCCTTGTGGCGGTCGCGGCGCTCTCGATGTTCAAGGAATGGGAGGAATGGGTGAACCTGGTGCTCGGCGTCTGGCTGATGGCAGCTCCCTGGGTGCTCGGCTTTACCGGCAACTTCAACGCGTTCTGGACCCACACGATCCTCGGCGTGCTGACGGCTGCCGTCTCGGCCTGGGCTGTCTGGGACTACCGGCACGAGCCGCACGCGACGGCCTGAACGGGTCGCGACACCGCGCGATCTCCTGACCCGCCGCTGCGAGGCGGCGGGTTCTCGTGGCCTTCGCTACGCCTGGCCGCGCAGCGCGCCCGCGGGACATTTCCCTGAGATGATCATCGCCAGCACCTCGTCCTGCGTCACATCGCTGGTGCGGGCAGTACCGACAACCCGGCCGTTCTTCATCACGCTGAGCCGGTCGGCGAGATCGAAGACGTCATGCAGGTCATGACTGATCAGGAAGATGCCGATTCCCTGACGCTTCAGTTCAAGGATGAGATCGGCAACCTGTTTCGTCTCCGCAGGCCCGAGCGCTGCCGTCGGCTCGTCCATGATCAGAACCCGGGCGTTGAAGTAAATCGCGCGCGCGATCGCAACCGACTGACGCTGGCCGCCCGAGAGCGCTTTGACCGGCTCCTTGAAGCGCCGGAAATGCGGATTGAGCCGTCCCATCACCTTGCGCGTTTCGGATTCCATCGCGGAATCATCCAGCGTGTGCCAGGGCGTCAGCAGCTCCCGTCCGAGGAAGATATTGGCTGCGGCGTCGACATTGTCGGCCAAAGCCAGGGTCTGGTAGATCGTCTCGATGCCGTAGCGCTTGGCGTCACGCGGATTGGCAATCGCAGCCGGCTCACCGCTGATGCGGATCTCGCCGGCATCGGCCTGGTAGGCTCCCGACAGGATCTTGATCAACGTCGATTTGCCGGCACCGTTGTGACCGAGCAGGCCGACAACCTCGCCGGCCTTGAGGTCGACACTGACAGTGTCGACCGCCTTGATGCCACCGAAGGCGATCGAGATGTCGCGCATCTCGACGAGCGGTGGGGTCTCGATGTCCCGGGCCGTGGCGAGGCTCATGACGTCCCTCCTCCCTCAGCTCAGCTTGCGACGGTAGAGCCCGTCGAGCCAGACGGCCACGACCAGCACCACGCCGACGACGATGTTCTGCAGCGGCGTATCGACGCCGATCAGCACCATGCCCGATTGCAACGACTGCATCACCAGCGCGCCCAGCATCGCACCCGCGATGGTGCCGACGCCACCGGCAAGCGATGTGCCGCCGATCACCGCCGCCGCAATGACATAGAGCTCGTCGAGGGCTCCGGCCGAATTCGTCGCGGCATTGAGGCGGGCCGTGGAGATGCAGGCGGATATGCCGACAAGCACCCCCATCAACCCGAAGACCAGGGTCAGCACCTTGCGGGTGTTGACGCCGGAAAGCTGCGCTGCCTCGGGATTACCGCCGATCGCGAAGACATAGCGGCCGAACCGCAGCCGCTTGGTCAAGAAGCTCATCACGATGCCGACCGCCAGCGCCAACAGCACGGGAACCGCAAGGCCATGGCCGATGGTCAGCCCGCCCTCCGGCCAGACGAGGCCTCTGGCCTCGACCAGGCGGCGCGCAACGCCGGCCGGCAGAGGATAGGCATTGGCGACCATCACGGTGCCGAGCACGGCGCCGCAGCCAAGCGCGGCAATGGCGCCTTCAGCCCAGATCGGCCGCAGGCCGAAACCGAAGCGCCGCCGCCGGCGGCGGGCAAGCACGATCCCGGCAAGGATCAAGGCGCAGATCACCAGACCGATCGCCCAGGATGCACCCGTGCCGATCGCGCCTTCGATGCCGCCACCAAGGGGGCGGAAACGCGTGTCCATCGGCGCGATGGTCTGGCCCTGCGTCACCCACCAGGCTGCGCCACGCCAGACAAGAAGGCCACCGAGCGTGACGATGAAGGAGGGGATGGCGAGATAGGCTATCAACGCACCCTGGAACAGGCCGAGGACGCCGCCGAGCGCAACGGAAACCAGGATGCTGATGAACCATGTGGCGGGATGCTCGAAGCCAAGCAGCTCCGGCAGCAGTCGCGCCTGGACCAGCCCGACCACCATGCCGACGAAGCCGAGCATCGAACCGACCGAGAGGTCGATATTGCGCGTCACGATGACAAGCACCATGCCGCAGGCCATGACGGCGATCGATGCCGTCTGGACCAGCAGATTCCAAAGATTTCGCGGAGTCAGGAAGGCTCCGTCGGAAAGCCAGCTGAAGCCGAGCCAGATCACCCCAAGCGCGGCGACCATGCCGATCATGCGCGGATCGAACTCGATCTCGCGCATGTGGTCGGCCACGCTCCTTGCGCCTGGCCCCGGCACCTTCTCAGAAACCGGGGCTGGAGCGACCTCAGTCACAAGCCTTGACCTTGCCGGCTGCGACGCCCTGGCAGACAGCGGCCTTTGGAGCCCAGCCCGCCTCGATCACCACACCGAGATTGTCCTTCGTCACCGGTACGGGCTTGAGGAAGAGCGCCGTCATCGCCTGCTTGCTCGGGCCCTGGTTCCAGCTTGCCGCACCCGCGATCTCGGTCAGCTTGGCGCCGCCGGCAAGCTTGATCGCGATCTCGGCCGCATTACGCCCGAGCTCGCGTGCATCCTTCCAGATCGTCACCGTCTGCGTCCCGAGCGCGACGCGGTTCAATGCCGCGCGATCGGCGTCCTGGCCGGAAACCGGTACCGAGCCGGCGAGCCCCTGCGCGGCCATTGCCGCAATGGCGCCGCCCGCCGTGCCGTCATTGGCCGCGATCACCGCGTCGACCTTGTTGGCATTGCGGGTCAGGAACTGCTCCATGTTGCGTTGGGCGTTCGCAGGGAGCCAGCCGTCGGTAAAAGCCTCGCCGACATTCTTGATCTTGCCGGAATCGATTGCCGGCTTCAGAATCTCGACGGAGCCCTGATAGAGGAAGCCCGCATTCGGATCGGAGCTCGATCCCTTGATGAAGACGAAGTTTCCTTCCGGCTTCGCCTTCTGGACCTCGCGCGCCATCATGCGACCGACCTCGACATTGTCGAAGGTCAGGTAGAAGGCCTGCGGAATCTCGATCAGCCGGTCATAGCCGACGACTGCAATGCCTTCATTGACCGCCTTCTCGACGGCGGGCCGGATGGCCTGCGCATCCTGGGCCAGGACGATCAGGGCCTTGGCACCACGGGCGATCAGGCTTTCGACATCGGTGAGTTGCTTGGCGGGAGAGGATTGCGCATCGGCCGAGAGATAGGTGCCGCCGACCTTCTCGATCGCCGCCTTGATCGCGGCCTCGTCGGTCTTCCAGCGTTCTTCCTGAAAATTCGACCAGCTGACCCCGACGACCGGGCCCTTCGTCTGGGCAAAGGCAGGCGAGAATCCGCCCGCTGCCGCCAGGGTAACACCGGCGGCAAGCATCATATGTCTGAGCATGGCAATCTCCCGCGATTCCTCTGGCCGTGCGCTCTCTTGGGGGATCGCCTGGTCAGCGTCCGGAGCGCCTCACATTCAGAGGACAGCCTATCGCGAGAAAGGCGTCAAGCCACCCGCTTGTCGGGGGAGTCGCAGAGATCGTTGAGCAGGCAGCGGCCGCATTCGGGGCGCAGTGCCTTGCAGATGTAGCGACCATGCAGGATCAGCCAATGATGGGCATGGCGGCCGAATTCCGGCGGCACCGCCTTCTCCAATCCCATCTCGACTGCAAGCACGGTCTTGCCCGGCGCGATGCGCAGGCGATTGGCGATGCGGAAGACATGGGTGTCGACGGCGTGGGTGATCTCGCCGAAGGCGATGTTGAGCACGACATTGGCGGTCTTGCGCCCGACGCCAGGCAGGCTTTCGAGCGCGGCACGGTCGGCAGGGACCTCGCCACCGAACTCCGCAATCAGCTTCTCGCTGAGCAGGATGACATTCTTCGCCTTGGTGCGGAAGAGGCCGATCGTCCTGACCAGCTCGCGCACCTTGTCCTCGCCGAGCGCCACCATCTTCTGCGGCGTGTCGGCAAGCTCGAAGAGCTTGCGCGTCGCCTTGTTGACGCCCGCATCGGTCGCCTGCGCCGACAGCACGACGGCGACCAGCAAAGTGAAGGCGTTGGTCGCCTCGAGTTCGCCCTTGGGCTCGGGATTGGCGGCCTGGAAGCGCAGAAAGATCTCACGGATGCCCGCCGCGCGGCGCGGTCTCGGTGTCGTGATCTTTGCCAGGCCCTGGGCGCGGCCCGCGGGCCTGTTCCGTTCGCTCATGTGGGCGTTATAATTACGCGATGAGCATCGGCAAGCACGATCGCGATGGATATGCCGGAGAGCGGACGCAGGCCTCGGAGCGGCCGGTCTTCGACGCGACCATTACTCCGCATCGCTCGCTCGGCCGGAACGGCTTTCGCATCGTGATGACGCTCGTCTGCCTCGCCAGCATCGTCTCCTCGATTCCCTTCGTCGTGCTGGGCGCCTGGCCCGTCGCCGGCTTCTTCGGCCTCGACATCCTCGCACTCTTCATCGCCTTCAAGGTCAATTTCAACGCGGCGCGCGCCTTCGAGCGCATCGTGGTGACGCCGCTCGAGGTGCTGCTGCGCAAAGTTTCGCATCACGGCAAGGAGGCTGTCTGGCGCTCCAATCCAGCCTGGACCAAGCTCGAGAGGGAGCGAGACGAGGATTACGGGCTGATGGGGCTCTCGCTGGTCTCGCGTGGCCGCAGCGTATCGGTGGCTGCCGCGCTCTCTCCGCAGGAGCGGGAGGGGTTCGCGGATGCACTCGGCGCCGCGCTCGCCAGGGCAAGGCGGGGTACGGATTTCAGCGCGGCGTGAAGGCCGGCAACCTGCCGCACCCAGCAATCATGGCTCTGCGCCGGTCATCGACCCTTGAAGGAGGCGGCATGAGTGATGACGAGAGGGAGATTCGCACGCTCATCGAGAAATGGCTCACCGCGAGCAAGGCTGGCGATGTGGCATCGGTGCTGGAGCTGATGACGGAGGATGCCATTTTCATGGTTCCGGGGCAGGCCCCGTTCGGCAAGGCGACGTTCGCCGCTATGTCCGACACCATGAGCGACCTCAAGATCGAAGGGAACAGCACGATCCACGAGCTGAAGGTCCTCGGCGACTGGGCTTTCGTGCGCAGTCATCTCGACATGACCGCAACATCTCTCGCCACAGGCTCATCGCGGCACAGGACCGGCTACACGCTGACCCTGTTCAAGAAGGAGCCGGACGGGCGCTGGAAGCTCGCACGGGATGCCAATCTGCTGACCGAGATGGGCTGATCCGAATGTGGCGGAAGCGGCAGGCGATCCACTCCAGACTTGAAGGGCTGTGGCCGGGATACGAGCCGAACACGCCGTCTGAGTCGCGACCTAAGGGCCGTCCGAGAATGTCCGGTGGATCGTCTCGAAGCTGGCAGCGATCTCCACGAAGACATCTGTCAGCGCGGGATCGAAATGGCGCCCTCGGTCGCCAACGATGATCTCGACCGCCTGGGCGTGCGGGAGCGCCGACTTGTACGCCCGCTCGGTGACGAGGGCGTCATAGACATCGGCGATCGCCATCAACCGCCCCGAGAGAGGGATCTCCTCTCCCTTCAATCCTCGTGGATAGCCGCTGCCATCCCATTTCTCGTGATGGCTATGGGCGATCTCCATGGCCAGGCTGAGGAACGAGCTCACTCCGCCGAGATGCCGCTCGGCCTCGGCGATGGCCTGCCGGCCCAACTCGGCATGCGTCTTCATCACGGCGAACTCGTCCGCGTCGAGCTTACCTGGCTTGAGCAGGATGCTGTCGGGGATGCCGACCTTGCCGATATCGTGCAGTGGCGCGGATTTGTAGATAAGATCGACCATATCCGTGTCGAGCACCTGCATGTACAGGCCCCGGTCGCGCGAAGCCCTGGCGAGGGCACGAACATAATGCTGGGTGCGGCGGATGTGGTTTCCCGTCTCGCTGTCCCGGGTCTCCGCCAGCGATGCCATTGCCAGGATGACTGCCTCTTTCGCCCGCACAGCCTCTTCCTTGGCTGCCCGGAGCGAGTTGAGGAGGGCGACATTGGTCATCGCGACAGCAGCGCTGTTGGCGATGCGCTTGAGCACGATGACGCTGGCTTCGGACGGCGGCTGCTTGCTTGCCCAATAGGCTCCGATTGCAGCGACGGGGTCCTCCGGTCGAACCGGAACCATGACGAGGCTGCGTACGAATGTCGGACGATAGGCCGCGTGCGGGATACGGCTGTCGGCATAGATATCGTCGATGACGACGACTTCGCGATGCCCCATCGCCCAGCCGGAAATGCAGGATTCGAAGGGAAAGCGCTGGCCCTTCCAGAGCGGCGCGATCGCATCCTCGTCGGCATAGTAGCATTGGTCGCCTTCGCGCAGGACGAAGGTGATTCCGTCTGCCCCGACAAGCCTTCGCGCGCTGCCCCGCACGATCGCCATGATCTCGTCGAGGCCCCGCGCCATCGACAGGCTCAGGGATAGCTCCTCGAGGTCAGTCAGCGGGACGTCGTAAGGGACGTCCTTGGGCGGAGCCCGCATGTCGCTGCCGAGGTTAAGCAGATGAGGCGGCTCGCTCATGGAACAGCTCGATGATTCGCGACATGACGCTAGGGAACCAAGGCCTACCACAAGATGGAGTACACGCCTTCACGTCGTCTTCGACATATGCAGGAATGTCATTAACAAGCAGTACAATACTGCCCCGACAGGAGCGCAGGTTTCAATTGCGGACCGGTGGCTATCTCAATCTTGCGAGCCAGATCGTGTGCCCGCCGCAGTCCGGGTCCTCGGCGACATGGGACAGGACGTCGAAGCCGTTCTCGTCGAGCAGGGCCCCGTACTCCGCCGGGGCCAGGCTGCCGTGATAGAGCCGCTCACCCTCGAAGGAGCCGATTGCCTCGCCATGCCGGGGCCCGCTGGTGAACATCAGCGCCGCGCCCGGCGCAGCATGCTCTCTGAAGATCGGGAACATCGGTCGCTGGTCTTCGGGGGTGAGATGAAAGAAACTGTCCCAGGCGATCAGCCCGTCGAAGCGGCGCTTCAGTGAAAGCTTGCGCATGTCGCCGATCTGCCAGTCATTGGCCGGGAAGCGTTGCCTGCAGAGATCGATCAGAGGGGCCGAGGCATCGATGCCGGTCACGCGATAGTCACTCTCGATGAAATAGCGCGCAATCGGCTCCGCGGCGCCGCAGCCGATATCGAGAATCGATGCCCCGGCCGGAAGGAGCTGCAGGAAGCGATCAAGCCAGGCCTTTTCGACAAGCGTCCTCGATCGTAGCTCGTCGAAGGCCCGGGCATGGCGCTGGTAGAGGCCGATGATGTCCTGGTCGGGACGGGACATGGTGGCAGACGGCTCGAATCGCGTGGCAAGGCCGCAGAGCTTGCCAGCTTTCGGGTGGAGGCGGCATCCTCCCGGCCCTAGATTCCCGGTCATGATCCATGACACGAGGCTCACGACCATGAACGCTCAGGTCCCGATGAAAACGGCAATGACACCCACCCGATTCTCCAATGCCGTGCTCGCCCGCGCCGCGCAGGCCATGCCGGCAGAGGCGGATTTTCCCGCCGCTGCGCCCGGGTCCGACTACGATACCGTTCGGCGCATCCTGGCCTACATCACGGAGAACTGGCGCGAGCAGCCGACGATCGAGGCGATCGCGGACGCTGCCGGCGCGACCCCGACCGACGTGCACCATCTCTTCCGGCGCTGGTGCGGGCTGACCCCCAAGGCCTTTCTGCAAGCGATCACGCTCGACCATGCCAAGGGCCTGCTCGGGTCATCGGCCAGCGTGCTCGACACGGCGCTGGAGGTTGGGCTCTCGGGGCCCGGCCGACTGCATGACCTCTTCGTCACGCATGAGGCGATGTCGCCCGGCGAGTGGAAGAGCGGCGGCGAAGGCCTGCGCCTCTCCTACGGCTTCCATGAATCCCCCTTCGGCGAAGCACTGATCGTCGTGACGGAACGCGGGCTCGCGGGGCTCGGCTGGGTCTCGACCAGCGTCGATGGCGGCAAGGTCGTTGGCGGCCGGGCGGAGGCCCTGGCCGACATGATGCGGCGTTGGCCGCATGCCGATTATCGCTTCGACCCCGCCTCGACCGGGCCCTATGCAGGCCGGATCTTCGACCCGAAGGCCTGGGCCGCCGAGACGCCATTGCGGGTCGTGCTGATCGGCACGGATTTCGAGGTGCGCGTCTGGGAGACCCTGTTGAAGATCCCGGTCGGCAGGGCGACGACCTATGGCGATGTCGCCTGCCATCTCGGCCGGCCAACGGCGGCAAGGGCGGTCGGCATGGCAGTCGGCAAGAACCCGATCTCCTTCGTCGTGCCCTGCCATCGCGTCATCGGAAAGTCCGGGGCCTTGACCGGCTATCACTGGGGCCTGACGCGCAAGCGCGCCATCCTCGGCTGGGAGGCAGGGCAGACCGGCGGGGTGACGGCCTGAGAGGCAGTTCCCTTACGCCTTCAGATACATGTCCCAGCAGGGCGCCAGCGCGACCAGCCGGCGCCCTTTCAGGGCCTCCGAGAAATGCGCGGCGATGGTCTCGCGCGCCGTCGTCAGAGGGCATTTCGGAACCAGGATGGCGTCGACCTGTTTCAGGCTTTCCAGCGTTGGCGGATCGATCTCCGGCGTGGTCCGGCCGGGATCGACACCGATCGGCACGCCTCGCGGCGGCCTGCGGTCGAGCAGTTGGTTGAACGGATCGGTGAAATCGAGCGTGAAGAGACTGTCGAGCCGGCGCCCATTGGCCGCTTCCCAGGCGCGGATCGCCGTGATGCCCTGCTGCACTTCGAGCAGCCAGGTCGCCTGATAGTCGATCTCCGAATAGAGAATGTAGGAAGGCAGCTCGCCGCGCTCGGCAAGATCGCGATAGCCCGTCTGCTGCGCCGCGTAATGTGCGAGCATGATCACCGCACGTTCGGCGATGTCGGGCTTGACGCTGACCCGACCGAGCGGACCGAGATCGGGCACGGCAAGTGCCTTGTAGTTCACCGCACCGAGGACCGCGCGCGCGCTGCGCTCGACGAAGATCAAGGCCGACGGCAGGGCAACCACCAGGGCCAGGACCGTCACGATCCTGCCGAGCCGGTCGGTGCGACCGCTCCATTCCGCCAGGATCACCAGAAGGACGGGCCAGAGCCCGATGAATTCGAGCGAACCCGTGTTTTGGGTCTCGAACAGGGTCAGCGCCAGCAGAACCGCGGCGAACCATCCCAACGGCGAGGCCAGGAGCCCGTGCAATCGGGCCCGGGAAAGCCTGCCGCCCCCCAGCCAGGCAGCATAGGCAAGCGCGACAAGCAGCAGTAGGCTCGGCCCGACGACATTGAACTTCACCGAAGCGACGGTGAGAAAGCGCGGCAGCAAGGCGCCGGTGTTCAGGCCGAGCAGGGTCAGGATGTCATCGACATAGGCGCGCACGATGCCGGTCACGAAATCGAGCGGCGCGAGCACGGCAATGACCAGCGCCGCGGCGACGGACGCGTCGCGCAGGCGCATCCGTCCGGACAGAACCGCATAGCCGACGAGGAACGTCCCCGACACCGCTCCCGTGACCTTGACCAGGAAGAGGGTGAGCAGCAGCAGGACGACAAGCCCCACTTGCAGGCGGCGCGCCTCGACGAAGAGGAGTGTCGACACGAGCAGGTAAAGCAGGAGGCTGATATGGCGGTTATAGTGCCCGAAGCCATCGAAGCCTGGCATCGGATAGAGGCTGTGCAGGTTGATCGGCAGCGACGCGAACAACAGGAAAGGTAGCAACAGGGCCAGTGCCTGGCCACGCGAGCGCTTCCCGACATGGGCGGCAATCAGCGCCATCATTGGCAAGGCGACCGGCAAGATGCCCCAGTTCGCCAGCAGCATCGGCTGCGCCTGCGGAAACAGGGCGTGGAGCCAGGTCACAAGATAGTAGCCGAGAGGGCCGACAGGGGCGAAAAAGTCAATATTGGGCAGTTGCCCGACCTCGATGCGTTGCGCAGCATCGAGATAGATGTTCGTGTCCCAGTAGTTGGGGCCCAGCGGCAGGCGCAGGGGCAGCATCAGGCCAATGACAACCGCTGCTGCGAACGCGACCAGCCAGATCAGCGGTGCTCCAGCGAGCCGACTTAACATCTGCGCGACGCCAAGCGCGGAGCCGGGCCTTCTGCCCTCTCTCATGTCCCCAACCGTCATGCCCAGATCCTTGGCCTCACAGCCAACATGACAGAGAAACCTTACTCGTATCCTGCACAAGCCATGGCCAATGCACTCTGCGGTCGAGTGAAGGGGGCTCGCGCGCCGGGCGATAATGCGGCGGGTATGTTCACCGCCGAGCGGGATTCAGCGAACGATGACGGTCCGAAGCACAGTGCCGCGGACGACAGCGGCCGACCGCAGACCGCTATCACCCATCTCGGAGAGGACTGATCTCCGCGAAACGGGATGGCAAAGCGAAGCCCAGTCCGAGCGGATCGTCGGCCTCGATAATGAAGGCGCCCTCGCCTGCGAGGTAGCTGAGGCCGCCGACTTCGACGGTGACCGCTCCCTCGGCGGGATAGGCAGCAGGCCCGAGGACACGCCCCGAGAAACGCCCGCCTGTGATACTGCGGAAACTCCGTGTCCGCCCCAGCCCGAGCAGCCCCTTGGCGTGGTCGAGCGCCATGCGGGCGGTCACGCCCGAGCCGGTCGGTGAGCGGTCGATCTGCCGCTCGGCGAAGATGCAGAGGTTGAAACTGGTCTCGCCCGGTCCGGCCTCGTCGGTCACGATCGTCCCGTAGAGAAAGCCAAGATCGGGCTCGGTGGGATGCGTGATCGGCGCGCCGGCCCGCACAATGTCGGTGAGGGCAGCAGCAGCCTCGGTCAACTGCTCGACCGGGGTTTCGAAGAGATCGAGCCCGAAGCGTGAAGCCGGAAGGATGCAGTAGAAGGCTCCGCCATAGGCGATGTCCGTCGTGACGCTTCCGTAGCCGGGCACCTCGACCACACGGTCGCGGGCATGGACGAAGGCCGGCACACTCTCGAAGCGCACCTCCCCGACCTTCCCGTCGGCGACGTCGCAGGCGAGCCGCAGCAGGCCGCAGGGCGCCTCGATGGCAAAGTGCGTGACGGGCTCGACCGCCGGCACCAGGCCGCGCTCGATCGCATAGCGGCCGAGCGCGATGGTGGCGTGGCCACACATCGTCGAGTAGCCCTCGTTATGAGTGAAGAGCACGCCGAAGGCAGCCTCGGGATGACTCGCCTCGACCGGAATGACACCGTACATTCCGGCATGGCCGCGCGGTTCCAGCATCATCGCACGGCGCAGCTGATCGTGGCTGTCGCGCGCCTGTCGACGCTTGTCGAGAATCGTCGCGCCGGTCAGCTCGGGATAGCCGCCCGTAACGATGCGCACCGGCTCGCCGCAGGTGTGGTAGTCGAGATAGCTCAGGCGCATTGGCGCGTTCCCCTCACTCATAGGGTGGTTTGGGTGTGAGACGCGGCGGATCGCAGCCGCGCCGGCCGCAGGTCTCGGCTGCGACCTCTGCCGCGAAACCCATTGCGGATGYGGCAACGCTGTCTGACAATCCGCGCAGTCCTGCTCCGAGCTCGCCCGCCTGCGCGAGCGAAGCGAGAAATGCGCCGATGAAGCTGTCGCCGGCGCCGATCGTGTCGACCAGCTCTGCAACCGGAACGAAGCCGCGGACAGTCCTTTTCCCTGGCCGTTCGAGCGCCGCTCCGCGATCGCCCTCGGTCAGCAGGATCGCTGAAACGCCCCGGTCGAACCAACGGCGCAGCGGCGCAACGTAGCCGCCGGGATAGAGCCAGTCGGCATCGTCCGTACTGAGCCGGATGAGGTCTGACAGCGCCATGCGCTGCTCGATGGCGGCAAGCGCCGCCTCCCGATCCGGCAGCGCCGGCGGCCTGATATTGACGTCATAGCTGGTGCTCAGGCCGGCGGAGCGCGCCTGGCGCAGCAGCGTCAACGCCGCGTCCCCGGATGGGCCGATCGTCGCTCCGAACGAGGTGACATGCAGATGGCCAAAACCCGTGAGGTCGGGCGATGGCGGAGGCTCGGCCAGTGCCGTACCGGCGAGGTGGAAGTGATATCGGGCCCCGCCATCGACCCCAAGCGGGTCAACGACCGCCAACGGTGTGGGAGCATCGCTCTCAGCAACGAAGCGCCGATCGATCGCCTCTGCCACAAGCCGGGCCTGGAAGCGCCGCCCCGTGACGTCGCGCGAGAGCGTCGCGCAATAAGCCACGGAGGTGCCGCAGCGGGCGAGCGCCAGCGCTGTGTTGAAACCGGATCCGCCCAGCACGCACTGATAGCGCTCGCCGCACCCATCCTCCGGCACCAGATCGGYGAGCGCTTCGCCGAAGACGAGGACCGCCCCCTGGTTCACAGAAGCCCGCGCTTCGCCAGATTGCGCATCAGATGCGAGGCGCCGAAGGTCCAGGGTTCGCATTCATCGGTGCGGCGCATGCAATTGACGAGCGCTCCCAGTTCCGGCGCGGCAATCGTGACGATGTCCCCATATTTGTGGGTGAAGCCGCCGCCCGGCGTGTCGCGATCCTTGATCGGAGCAAACATGGTGCCGAGATAGAGCGCCGCGCCATCGGGATACTGRTGGTTGCGATTGAGCATCTGCGCAGCAAGATCAGCCGGGTCGCGGCTGATCTTTGCGATCGAGGACGAGCCTTCGAGCCTGAAGCCGTCCTCGCCCTCGACCGTCAGCGTCACGGTTGTCCTACGGACATGGTCGAGCGAGAAGCCGGCGTCGAAGAAGCGGATGAAGGGACCGACCGCTGCGGCTGCATTGTTGTCCTTGGCCTTGCCGAGCAGCAGCGCCGAACGGCCCTCGACGTCGCGCAGATTGACGTCATTGCCGAGCGTTGCTCCGACGATGGCGCCGGTCGAGGCGACGATCAGCACGATCTCCGGCTCGGGATTGTTCCAGGTCGAGGCCGGGTGCAGGCCGGCATCGACACCGGTGCCGACGGCCGACATCGGCGGCGCCTTGGTGAAGATCTCGGCATCCGGCCCGATGCCGACCTCGAGATACTGGCTCCAGGCTCCCTGCTTGATCAGCACGTCCTTGAGATGCATCGCCTCGGGCGAGCCGGGCTTCAACTTCGAGAGATCGTCACCGATGAGCTTGCCGATCTCCTCGCGGATCGTGGCGGCGGCGGCCGGGTTGCCCCGCGCCTTCTCCTCGATCACGCGCTCCAGCATGGAGACCGCGAAGGTCACTCCAGCGGCCTTGACCGCCTGCAGGTCGAGCGGCGCGAGCAGCCAGGGCTTCGTCGCATCGCGACGCGAAGGCGGCGTGTTTGCAAGGATGTCGGCGAGCGTCCCGATGGGCTGCCCCTTGGCGGCGCGCAGGGCTGCGGCGGGATCGGCCGTCTCGCAGAGATCGCGCATCGTGGCGCAGGCAGCGGTGATATCCACAAGTTCATCACCGCGCAGAACGACGACCGCGGGACCGGCGACGTCCGGGCGCCAGACCCGGCCAGCGAGCGCGGCGGCTGCGGCGTCCGCCGGCAAAGTGTTCCGTGGCGTCAGGGCAAGCTCGGGCATGATCGATCGTCCGTTGGTGGAATTGTCACGTTGAAAGTCGCAGGCGAGAACAGCCGCTTCGCAGCCAATGTGCAAGAGTGCAGGGACGCGGATCAGACATGGCGCACATGTCGTGCGATTGTCATTGAAACGTCACCTGTTCTTCATGCTAGCTTGCGCACCAACGACAAGAGCCGCCCGCACGAGCGGGGCATAAGGGAGAGATAGATGACATCCAGATCGCGCTTGATGATTTCGGCCGCGGTGTTGACGCTGGCCGGTGCGGCTCCGGCCGTCGCGCAGACAGAGATCCAGTGGTGGCATGCGCTGACCGGCGCCAATAACGACGTTGTCGTAAAGCTGGCCGAGGAATTCAACGCCTCCCAGAAGGAATACAAGGTCGTTCCGGCCTATAAGGGCTCCTATCCCGACACGCTGAATGCCGGCGTCGCCGCCTTCCGCGCCGGGACCGCGCCGCACATCCTGCAGGTCTTCGAAGTCGGCACCGGCACGATGATGTCGGCCAAGGGCGCGGTGAAGCCCGTGCACGAACTGATGAAGGAAGCCGGCGAGCCTTTCGATCCCAAGGCTTATTTGCCGGCGATCACCGGCTACTACTCGACCGCTAAGGGCGACATGCTCTCCATGCCGTTCAACTCGTCGAGCATGGTGATGTGGTACAACAAGGACGCCTTCAAGAAGGCGGGCCTGAACCCCGACGCCCCGCCGAAGACCTGGCCAGAAGTCTTCGAGGCCGGGAAGAAGCTGAAGGCTGCCGGATATGACAAGTGCGGCTTCACCAATGCCTGGGCGACCTGGGCGAATATCGAGCAGTTCGGTGCCTGGCACAACATCCCGATCGCGACCAAGGCGAATGGTCTCGATGGCTTCGACACGGTCCTGAACTTCAACAGCCCGCTCTTCCTGAAGCACTGGACCAACCTAGTCGAGCTGCAGAAGGACAAGACGTACGATTACTCCGGYCGCACCAATAACGGTGAAGGCCGCTTCACCTCGGGCGAATGCCCGATCATGCTGACCTCCTCGGGCTTCTTCGGCAACGTCAAGGCCAACGCCAAGTTCGACTGGGCCAACGCCGCGATGCCGTACTATCCGGAAGCGGCCGGGGCACCGCAGAACTCGATCATCGGCGGCGCTTCGCTGTGGGTGATGGGCGGCAAGAAGGCTGACGAATACAAGGGCGTCGCCAAGTTCTTCACCTTCCTGTCCGATGTCGACCGCCAGGTGAAGCTGCACACCGAGTCCGGTTATCTGCCGATCACCAAGGCCGCCTATGCCAAGGTCAAGGACTCGGGCTTCTACAAGGACAAGCCCTATCTCGAGACGCCGCTGCTGGAACTCAACAACAAGGAGCCGACCGAGAATTCGCGCGGCCTGCGCTTCGGCGGCCTGGTCCAGATCCGCGACATCTGGTCGGAAGAGCTCGAAGCGGCGCTGAACGGCCAGAAGACACCGAAGGCTGCGCTTGACGCCGCCGTCGAGCGTGGCAATCAGGCACTGCGTCAGTTCGAACGGACCGCCTCGCGCTGAACCGGCTACGATCCAGAGCCGGGGCATTCCGCCCCGGCTTTTCTCTTGCTTCACGGGCTGCATGCAGAAGAACGCCTATTTCCGGAGCCTGACGATCCCGCTCCTGCTGCTCCTGCCGCAGCTCGCGATCACGGTCGTGTTCTTCTATTGGCCCGCAAGCCAGGCGGTCTGGCAGTCCTTCCTGCTGGAAGACGCCTTCGGGACGTCGACCCAGTTCGTCTGGTTCGAAAACTACCAGAGCCTCTTTTCCGATCCGGGTTACTTCAAGGCGCTGCGCAACACCGCGATCTTCTCGACCTTTGTCTGCGTGTTCTCGCTCTCGATCGCGCTGCTCTTTGCCGTCATGGCCGACCGCCAGATCCGCGGCGCGGAGATCTACAAGACCCTGCTGATCTGGCCCTATGCCGTGGCTCCCGCCATTGCCGGCGTGCTCTGGATCTTCATGTTCGATCCCTCGCTCGGCATGCTCGCGCGTGGACTGCAGAACCTCGGCATCGCCTGGAATCCCCGGCTCAACGGCAATGACGCCATGACGCTGGTCATCCTCGCCGCGACCTGGAAGCAGATCAGCTATAATTTCCTGTTCTTCCTCGCCGGGCTGCAATCGATCCCCAAGAGCGTGATCGAGGCGGCGGTGATCGACGGCGCGCGGCCGATGCGCCGCTTCTGGACCATCATCTTCCCGCTGCTCTCGCCGACGACGTTCTTCCTGCTCGTCGTCAACATCGTCTATGTCTTCTTCGACACCTTCGGCATCATCGACACGGTCACTGGCGGCGGGCCTGCGGGCGCGACCGAGACGCTGGTCTACAAGGTCTATTCCGACGGCAAGGGCGGCTCCAATCTTGGTGGCTCGGCGGCACAATCGGTCATCCTGCTCGTGATGGTCATCGCCATGACGGCGGTGCAGTTCCGCTTCATCGAGCGCAAGGTGAATTACTGATGGCCTCGGTGCTCTGGAAGGAACTGACGGCCGAGGATCTGCGTCACAAGGCGGCGAAGGATGCGATCGTCGTCCTGCCCGTGGCCTCGATGGAACAGCACGGGCCGCACCTGCCGGTCGGCGTCGACACCATCCTGTGCGAGGGCGTCTRCAAGGCCGCGGCCGAGCGCCTGGACGAGGCCGATGTCGTGGTCGCCCCGACGCTCTGGTGCGGCATGGCCGAGCATCACATGGCCTTCGGCGGCACCTTCACCTTCGACATCCCGACCTATCGGTCCGTGCTGCTTTCGCTGCTCAGGAGCATCGAGCGGCATGGTTTCCGCCGGGTCGTGATCGTCAATGGCCATGGCGGCAATATCGCCGCGCTCGGTGCATTCCTGCCGGATTTCGCGCGCGAGACCGGCCTGCGCATCATCGCGACCACCTATTTCGAGCTGGCGCAGACTGCGATGCTGCCCTTCATGCAGGATCAGACCAGCGTGATGCATGCCTGCGAGATCGAGACCTCGATGATGATGGTGCTGGCGCCGGAAACGGTGAAGCAGGAGCGGCTGGGGCAGGCCTTCGGCATGCTCGGCGCCGATCCGCGTGGCCTGATGCGCCCGACCGTCGCGCGCTACCGCCCCTTCCGTGAGATGACAGAGACCGGCGTGATCGGCGATGCGCGGCGCGCGACGCCGAAGAAGGGCGAGGAATTCCTTAACGCCTGCGCCGAGGCGCTCGCGGCCTTGCTGCGCGACGGGGAGGCCTGGCACTGATGGTCGAGAACCGCCGCTTCGGCGACATCGTCGCCTATATCATCCTGACGATCGGCGTGCTGATCGTCGCCTTTCCGGTCTGGCTGACCTTCGTCGCCTCGACCTGGGATGCTGCGACCATCATCAACGGCCAGCTGCCGCTCTATCCTGGCCCGCATTTCTTCGAGAACTACTACCGCATCCTCTTCGTCGGGACCTCGGGCTCGACCCGCGAGCCGGTGGCCGTGATGATGTTCAACTCCTTCGTGATGGCGCTGGCCATCGCGTTCGGCAAGATCTTCATCTCCGTGCTCTCTGCCTACGCGGTCGTCTATTATCGCTTCCCGTTTCGGATGGCGGCATTCTGGATCATCTTCGTCACCCTGATGCTGCCGGTCGAAGTCCGCATCTTCCCGACCTTCAAGGTCGTCTCCGATCTCGGCATGCTCGATACCTACCAGGGCCTCGCCGTGCCGCTGATCGCCTCGGCGACCGGCACATTGCTGTTCCGGCAGTTCTTCATGACGATCCCCGACGAACTGCTCGAGGCCTCGAAGATCGATGGCGCCGGTCCGTTCAAGTTCTTCAAGGATACGGTGGTCCCGCTCTCGCTCACCACGATCGCGGCGCTCTTCGTCATCCAGTTCATCTATGGCTGGAACCAGTATCTCTGGCCGCTGCTGGTCACCACCAAGGATTCGATGCAGACCATCGTCATCGGCATCCGCAAGATGATCACCACGGCCGATGCGCTCACCGAATGGCAGCTCGCCATGGCAACCGCGATGCTGGCGATGCTGCCGCCCGTCTTCGTCGTCATCGCCATGCAGCGGCTCTTCGTGAAGGGCCTGGTGGAAACCGAGAAGTGACATTGCGTACCGGCAGCCCGGCCCGCTGAGCCGATCGCCGATTATCCGTTACCGACTGACCAAGGAACCCAATGGCCCAGGTTACTCTTTCCAGCGTCAAGAAGGTCTATGCCGGCGGCGTCGAGGCCGTGAAGGGCGTCTCTTTCGACATTCCCGATGGCGGCTTCTGCGTGCTGGTCGGCCCCTCCGGCTGCGGCAAGTCCACTTTGCTGCGGATGGTGGCAGGCCTGGAGACGATCTCGTCCGGCGAAGTCTCGATCAGCGGCAGGGTCGTCAACCAGATCGAACCGGCGGACCGGGACATCGCCATGGTGTTCCAGAATTACGCGCTCTATCCGCATATGAGCGTCTACGACAACATGGCCTATGGCCTGCGCAACCGCGGGACGCCGAAGGACGAGATCGAGAAGCGGGTCAAGGAAGCAGCCCGCATCCTCGCGATCGAAGGCCTGCTGGAGCGCCGGCCGCGCCAGCTCTCGGGCGGCCAGCGCCAGCGCGTCGCCATGGGCCGCGCCATCGTGCGCAAGCCCCAGGTCTTCCTGTTCGACGAGCCGCTCTCCAATCTCGACGCGAAACTGCGCGTGCAAATGCGCGTCGAGATCAAGAAGCTGCAGCGGGCGCTCGGCGTCACCGCGATCTATGTCACGCACGATCAGGTCGAGGCGATGACGCTCTCCGACAAGCTCGTTGTGATGAATGGCGGCCAGGTCGAGCAGATCGGCGTTCCGGCCGAGGTCTACCGCAAACCCGCAAGCCGCTTCGTCGCGACCTTCATCGGCTCGCCGCCGATGAACCTGCTGCCGGCAGCCATCGACGGACCCGGCATCGTTGCGCTCGGCGACGCGCTCCTCGAAGCGCGTGACCTCAAGCAGAACCTCGCATCGGGAACGAAGGTCGAGGTGGGCCTGAGGCCAGAGGATATCGAGATCGCGTCCGAGGGCCAGGCCGGGGCCCTGCCCTTCGATGTCGAGTTCATCGAGGAGCTGGGCGCGACCCAGCTCTTCCACGGCAAGCTTGCCGGACAGCCCTTCGTGATGCAGGCCGCAACCGGCGATGTCGCTGCCGAGGCCAAGCGCCTGTGGATTTCGGTCGACCCCGACCGCGTCCACGTCTTCGATGCGCAATCGGGCGTCCGACTCGGGCGCGAATAAAAGGGATCGACCGCGGAGGATCTCCAGCGGCCGGAAACAGCCGCTGGATGCGCTGCTCAGCCCGCCGACCGTTCTTTTGCATCGCGTTCGTAGACGGCGAGGAATGCCTTGCCCATCAACGAGCTTTCGCCATCGATGGCTTTCCGGAGCACGGCGCCCCGGATTGCCTGGATCCCTCGATCCTCGGGCGCTGCTGAACTCGCGAACTCGGCAAGATGAACGGCGAGGCGCGCCTGGCCGTCCTCGGCCAGCGCCGCGGCCCGCTCGGCCAGTTTCTCGGCACCGCCCGCAAGCCGAGCCAGTTCGGACGCAAGATCAGTGTTCTTCGCCGGCTTCAGGTTTGCGGGGTTTCCGTCAAACCAACCCGCATAGAAATGGTAGATCCCCCGGACCAGAAATTCGGGGTCATCATATTTCGGCACGAGATAGGGCTTCGCCAGATAGGCGGCCGGGACCTTGACCGCGCGCAGCACCTCGTCGAGCGTCGCACCCTGGTTCATCAGCGCCAGGGTATCGCGAACCAGATGCTCAAGCGCTTCGGCCCCGTCGCGCAACACCTGCGCTGCCCGGCCCTCCCCGACAATGACCGGGCCATGTCCGGGGATCAGGATGCCCGGCTTCAGGCGCTCCATCCGGCGCAGGGCGACAGCCCACTCGGCTGCATAGCGCTGAACCTTGCGCGGATTGCCTGCATTCGGGAAAACCCAGATTACGAAGTCCCCGCTCGCCAGCACGCGCCGCCGCGGCAGCCAGACGAATGTGGCATCGTCGGTCTCGCCGCGCCCGTGGATGAGTTCGAGCTGTTCGCCACCGATCGCAAGCGATAGCGTGTCGTCATAGACGTCATCGGGACGCCGCTGGCCTATCGGATAGACATAGTCCGGCTTGTTGAACTGCTGCCCCTGCACGATGCTGTTGAAGCCATGGGAGGCTTCATATCGCTCCATCCGGCGCGGGACGTTGCGATGAGCCACGATTCTCGGCCGCGGCCTCGCTCTCGCATCGGCCTCCTCGTCGATCACCTTGATGCCGCTGGTGTGGTCGATATGGCCGTGGGTATAGATCACGGTGTGGATGGGGCTGTCGTCCCAGCTGYGGATCGTCGCAAGCGTCTGGGCGGCGGTATCTGGCTTGGCCGTATCGATCAGGACAAGGCCCTCACTCGTCCGAATGGCGGTGACGCTGCCGCAGAAATAGGTGGTGTGGACGGTGATGATGTTCTCTGCCACTGCAGTGATAGCGCCGGCAGAGACCGCCTCAGTCCATTCCTCCATCTGCGCTGCGCCACTCCAAAGGCGCTCGAACAATGCGTCCTGCCGCATCTGAATTCCTCCGTCGACCAGAGCATGTCGATAGCACCGCTGGGGAGGAATGACAGGCCACACACGCGCAGTCCTGACGCGCGATGTCAGCTATGAGCAAGGCGCGCGGTTCGGTGTCGCGGCAACGCGCTCCGCCCCCTGCGACCTACCCCCCGAGCCCGCCCTCGATCTCGCTGGCCCAGGCCAGCGCCGCCTCGTACTCGATCGGTTTGAAGCAGCGGATCTCGACGAAGGGGATGACCGGATTGGCGATCGCCACCAGCGTCTCGATCCAGCCCTTGTCGCTGATCAGGGCCTCACGCGGAAAGCGCCTGAGTTCCGACAGCTTGCTGAACCCATAGCGCAGATCCCTGGCACCCGCCCGGAGCGTGATATCGTGAAAGCCGGTCAGATCGACCAGAACGCCGATCTTCTCGTGCCGGGTCAGCCGTGCGTCGATATCGGCGATCACACTGTCATAATCCTCCACGGTCAGCGTGCCGGAGAGGCGGTAGGCCGCGACATGATCGGGCCCAGCGAGGATTTCGAACATGGACGTCATCCTTTCGCTTCAGACAACGCAGCAGGCCCGCCGCGGTTTCGATTGCTGCCATTGCGCGGTCATGCGTCGTGGTTAGTCTCGCCCTCCACAGGAGGAACGCAGCATGAGCGATGAACTCGTCTTCTACACCCACCCGATGTCACGCGGCCGGATCGTGCGCTGGATGCTGGAGGAAGTCGGCCAGCCCTATCGCACCGAGCTGGTCGGCTTCGGCCCGCCGATGAAGGCGGCCGCGTACAAGGCGCTCAATCCGATGGGCAAGGTGCCGGCCCTGAAGCATGGCGACATGATCGTCACCGAATGCGCCGCGATCTGCGCCTATCTCGCGGACGCCTTTCCCCAGGCCGGGCTGGCGCCGGCACCGGGCAGCAAGGAGCGCGGCCCCTATTATCGCTGGCTCTTCTTTGGCGCCGGCCCGACCGAAGCTGCGGTGACCAACAAGATGCTTGGCGTCGAGGTGCCACCGGAGAAGACCGGCTCGGTCGGCTATGGCTGCTTCGCCGATGTCATGGACACATTGGAAAAAGCGGTATCGCAGGGCGAGTATCTGGTCGGCGACAGGTTCAGCGCGGCCGATGTCTATCTCGGCGCGCAGATCGGCTGGGGCCTGCAATTCGGCACGATGGAGCGGCGGCCGGCCTTCGAGGCCTATGCCAAACGACTGCAGGCCCGCCCGGCAGCGATCCGCGCCAATGAGATCGACAATGCGCTGATGCCGCAGCAGCAGCCGGCGGCGGAATAGGCGTCGTTCCACGCTGAGTGCATGCCAAACCCGGCCTCTGGCCGGGTTGTTGCGCAGCGGCGCATCGCCTAATCCTGCGAGAATCGGCCGGCTATCTTGCTGGCCTCTCCCATCTGCGAGACGGGACGTTCCGGGCTGTGCCCGGCAGCAGGCAGAAATGACCGACACATTCGACATTGCCCGGCCGCGCCACGGCATGGGTTTCTATCCCTTCGTGGCGATGATGGCCGCACTGATGGCGACGAACGCGCTTGCGATCGACGCCATGCTGCCGGCCCTGCCCCAAATGGGCGAGACACTCGGCATTGCCGAGCCGAACGACCGGCAGTGGATCGTCACCAGCTATCTGCTCGGCTTTGGTGTGGCCCAGATCATCTACGGCACGCTTTCCGACCGCTTCGGCCGACGGCCCGTGCTGCTGACCGGGCTCAGCATCTATGTCGTCGCCAGTGTGTTCGCTGCCTTCTCCGGCTCCTTCGAGATCATGATGGCGGCGCGCGTGCTGCAGGGCGTCGGAGCAGCCGCGACGCGGGTGCTCGCGGTCTCGATCGTACGGGACTGCTATTCCGGCCGCGACATGGCCCGCGTCATGTCGCTGGCCCTGATCGTCTTCCTGGCCGTACCGATTCTGGCGCCCTCGATCGGCCAGGCGATCCTCTGGGTCGCACCCTGGCGCTGGATATTCGGCGTACTGACCGCCTTCGGCGCCATCGTGATGCTCTGGACCGCAATGCGCCTGCCCGAGACGCTGCATGAGGAAGACCGTACGCCGATCAAGTTCGCCAGCATCGTCTCCGCCTTCCGCACGGTGCTGACCTCGCGCATCGGCGTCGGCTACATGCTGGCGATGACCTTCGTTCTCGGCGGCTTGTTCGGCTTCATCAACTCGGCACAGCAGGTCTTTGTCGATGTCTTCCGGGCGCCGGAATGGTTCACCACCATCTTCGCCCTGATCGCCGCATGCATGGCGGTCGCGTCACTGCTGAATTCGCGCATCGTCGGCCGACTCGGCATGCGCCGGGTCTCGCATGGCGCATTGCTCGGCTATATCACGCTGACCAGCCTGCACGCGGTGCTGGCCCTTGCCGGCAAGGAAACGCTCTGGCTCTTCGCCATCATGCAGGGTGGGACGATGTTCTGCTTTGGCCTGCTGGCGCCGAATTTTGGGGCGATGGCGATGGATCCGCTTGGCCATGTCGCGGGTACGGCCTCGTCCGTCCAGGGTTTCATCACCACGGTCGGCGGAGCACTGCTCGGCTTCTATGTCGGCCAGCATTTCAACGGCACCGTCGTGCCGCTGACACTCGGCTTCTCACTCTGCGGGCTCATGGCGCTCGCGGTGGTTCTGGCGGTCGAGAAGGGGCGGCTCTTTCACCCGGCGCCGGGGCGCAGCTAGCGGCCTGCCCTCTGGGCGCGGAACGTCGTTCCAGGCCGGGCACGCGCGGGTCGCAAGCCGCCGGTCCGTCAGGCCCGCTTCGTGCGCTTGGACGCTACGGTCTTGGGCCGTGCAGCCTCGGCGATCGCGGCGGCCTCTGCGTCTGCGGCTTCCTTCGCCAGCCGCAGCGCGCGCAAGCGCGCGGTCTTTTCCGTGACGGCAACCTGGGCGGCGCGCTGCGCATCCAGCCCACGCTGGGCTTCCTGCCGCTTTTGCTCGGCCTTCTCCAAATTCGCCTGGGCCCGGCGCTTGGCTTCGTCGGCCGAGAGTCCTTTGGTCGACATGGCAGTCCACTCCTTCACGATTGCCGCCCGGTTGGCGGCACTCACAGCGACGCGCCCTATCGGTAGCGCGCATCCAGGCGCACTGGACTGCGTCGAGCAGACCCTTGCGCCGGCATCGTCAGGCTGGCCTGAGCTCAGGCTGCCGCCGGTGCAAGACGCGGCGGACGAACAGGCTTGGCCTTGGGCTTCGGCGCTGCGATCAGTCCTTCGCGCTGAGCCTGCTTGCGCGCCAGCTTGCGTGCACGCCGAATGGCGTCAGCCTTCTCGCGAACCCGCTTCTCGGACGGCTTCTCATACGCCGCACGCCGCTTCATCTCGCGGAAGACGCCTTCGCGCTGCATCTTCTTCTTCAGGACGCGCAGCGCCTGGTCGACATTGTTGTCGCGAACGAGAACCTGCATCTCGGGCTCCTTTCAGAAAAGAAAAAAGGGCCGGGTAATCCCGACCCTTCGTCCAACCGTGCTGCGTATCGTCCTGAAAGGGGGGCGCCAGTACATCCGTGGTCGCCACTCGATTCGGAATGCTACGTTTGCACGGTCATGCAGATCACTCGGCGCGAAGATTGTCCGCGGACATCTTGCCAGAGCGCTTGTCCTGGACGAGCTCGAAGGTGATCTTCTGACCTTCGCGGAGCTCGCGCAGACCAGCACGCTCGACAGCGCTGATGTGGACGAAAGCATCCTGACCGCCATCATCGGGCTGAATGAAGCCGAAACCCTTAGTCGAATTGAACCATTTAACAGTGCCGGTGGCCATGACGAATTCCTTCTCGCAAGGCATTAGTTCGCATGAGACGACGCCTCACACGGTGTTCGATTTTGAGCGGGAAGTTCGTCAGCTAGCGCGCCATTAGCGCGGGGGCCAATTCATTCGGCCTAAGATCGATGCCCCTATATGGGTGATTGTGACCAATTTGTCAATGCAACCTGTCGTCGAAGCAGGACCGCAGCCTTGCGTGCCCCTGTGCGGCCATCGACCCCACCCAGACATAGCGCGAGCTCACGACGCCTCTTCGAGCCCTTCGGGCTGCCGCTGAAGCAGCCGCAGCGGACGCCCTTCACCCGATAAGCCCGACCATGCCAACCACGACCGGCCCCATCAGCGGCAGCAGGACGTTCGAGATCGCATAGGTCACGGTGTAGCCGATCACCGGCGTCGAATTGCCCGCAAGGGAGACCAATGCGCTGATCGATGGAGTGCTGCAGTGCTGGCCAGCGATGGCTCCGAGCAGGATCGGAGCCTCGATCTTCAGCAGGTAATGCCCGATATAGAGTGAAGCCAGGGCCGGCAGTGCGGAGACGAGAATCGCCAGGACGGGCAGCACCAGCCCGTACTGCTTGAGCAGCGCGAAGGCATCGGGCCCGACCGACAGACCGATTGCGGCGATGAAGGTCGCCAGGCCGAAGTCCTTCATGAACTCTGCAGCATGCAGCGGTATCGCGCCATAATGCGGGCGATGCATGTGGAGCCAGCCGAAGACCAGGCCGGAGACGAGCGCACCACCGCCGGTCCCCAGCGTCAGGTTCAGGGCGCCGACCCTGAAGCTCAGTTCTCCCAGCAGGAGACCCGCGACCACTCCCAGCCCGAGCATCACGAAGTCGGTACTCGAAGTCGCCGGGAGCAAGTGGCCGAGCTCCGGGGCCGCCCGCGTGATCGCGTCCTCGGAGCCGTAGAGCGTCAGGACGTCGCCCTGCTCGAGAACGGTGCCCGGCAAAGCGGGAACGATATGCCCGAGCCGCCTGATGCGCGAAATGAAGACACCGCGCCGCTGTTCCGCGCTCGCCAGCCGACGAAGATCCCGAATCCGGCGCCCCATCACCTCGCTACGGACGAGCACGACCTCGCGCTCGACGAGTGGCACGTTGTCGCCTGCCGGCATCGGCACCTCGGCGCCCAATCTCTCGCTGATCGCGATGACGGCGCGGCGGCGGCCGAGCACGAGGACAACATCGTCGGCCTCCAGCACCATGTCCGTGGTTGCCTTGGTAAAACCTTCGCCGCGGCCGACCTGTTCGATGGTCACAACGCCATTGACGCTGTTTTCGAAGGCGCCGACGCTGCTTCCCGCAATCGGCCCGGCATGGAAGCAGCGGGAGACGATCTCGGGCACGCCGTTCTCCTTGCCCGCGTCGTCCTCGGCTCCCAGTTGTTTTGCAAGCGCGGCGGATTCCTCGCGCACGTCGATCCGCAGCAGCAGGGGACCGATCTGCGTCGTGAAGACGACGATCGCCACGAGGCCGAAGAGGTAGGTGACGCTATAGGCCGTCGCCATGTTGGATTGCAGCCGCGCCACTTCGGCTGCCGGCAGGGCCAGCCGGGCGATCGCATCCGAAGCCGTCCCGAGCACAGCCGATTCCGTGGCCGAGCCGGCGAAGAGCCCCGACGTGGTGCCGGGATCCAGGCGGAACAAGATGATGGCCGCTGTAAGCAGCAGCAGGACCGTCCCGACCTCGACGAAGGACAGGATTCCGTAGCGCCAGCCACCACGGATATTGTTGAAGAACTGCGGTCCGGCCGTAAATCCGAGAGCGAAGATGAACAGCGCGAACGCCGTGTTCTTCAGGTCCGCGCTGATGGTGACACCAAGCTGCCCAAGGGCCAATGCGACGAAGAGCGTGCCGCAGACACCGCCGATCTGAACGGGGCCAATTCTGATCTTTCCGATCAAATGGCCAAGAGCCAGCGAAATGAACAGTGCAACAACCGGCTGTTCAACAAATGCCACGATGGACCCCAGTTCCAGAGCAGTGGTCGACGGCGACTATTCGCTGCCTGCCCCTGCTCTGCAAGAGCCGCGATCGCCGGTGCGGCACTCGTCTGCGGCACATCGAGGTCGTCCACTCATTGGCCAGTGCCAAGTGAAGTCGCGGCACGTCGACGATTTGGATTGACTCCAAGGAAAGCCATCCCTAAATCGTGCACGATCCAAGATGCGGGATAATAGGCATTGAACGGGGCGCGAAAGATCGAACGGGTCGTCCTTGGCGACCAGGTCTATGAGGCGATCAAGGAACGCATCCTCGATCAGGCCTATGCGCCGGGCGAAAAGCTCAATGTCGATGGGCTGGTGCGCGAACTGGCCGTCAGCTCGACGCCGATCCGCGAGGCGCTGACGCGGCTCGTCGCGGAAGGGCTCGTGTCGGCCGTCCCCTTCGTCGGCTTCGCGACCGCGGCGCTGCCCGATCGCAACTATTACGAGGACGTCTACAGCTTTCGGAGCGTGATCGAGCCCTGGGCCGCGGCAGAGGCCGCCAGGCGGCGCCCCGGCGCCGATGTCATCACGGCGCTGCGCGACGCCGTCGCGGTCATGATGGCCGATCCGCCGTCCCGCGAGTATCRCAGCCACCGCGCGTTCACCGAAGCCGATGACCGCTTCCACCGCCTCATCCTGACAGCGGCGGGCAATCAGGTCGCGCTGAAGAGCTATGACGACCTGCGCTTCCATCTGCACATTTCACGGCTCTACCTCAGCCGCGAGCAGGATGTCGGGATCACCCATGCCGAGCATTTCCGCATCATCGATGCGCTCGAGACCGGCGATCCTGAAGCTGCCGCCGAGGCGATGCGACGGCATCTCGAGGGCTCCCATGAGAGGCTGATCAAATAGGCCGCCCGTCAGAGGCAGCTGTGCAAGAACCACCATAACATCCGGGAGGATATGATGTTTCTACGACGCCTTGCCGCGGCGAGCCTGATCGCAGGCAGCTTCCTCGCGACAGCCGCCCAGGCACAGACCCTGCGCTTTGGCCATGCGAACACCACCACCGAGATCGCCGGCGAACTGTTCCAGGAATTCGCCGATCGCGTGAACAAATCGACCGGCGGCGCCGTCACCATCAAGGTCTTCCCGGCCGAGCAGCTCGGCAAGGAAATCGACCTGTTCAAGCAGGTCAAGGAAGGCGCCCTCGACATCTCAGCGCCCTCGATGGCGGCCGCCTCCGCGCTCGTACCCGCCCTCGAGATTCCGAGCGCGCCCTTCCTCTGGAAGGACTGGAGCGAGGCCGAGGCGATCATTCGCTCTGCTGCCTTCGACCCGATCTTCGACGAGCTCCGCGACAAGCATAGCATCGTCCCGGTCAGCCGCATCTGGTACTGGGGCTGGCGCAACATGACGACGCTCGACCGCGCGGTGAAGAAGCCGGAGGACCTGCAGGGCCTCAAGATCCGCGTGCCGGAAAGCCCGGTCTGGGTCGAGATGATCAAGGCCTATGGCGCCTCTCCGACGCCGGTTCCCTTTGGCGAGGTCTACACCGCGCTCCAGCAGAAGACGGTTGACGGCCAGGAAAACCCGATCCCGACGATCTTCTCGCGCAAGTTCTATGAGGTGCAGGGCTATGTCGCGATGACGAAGCACATGCTCCAGAACAACATGATCGTCATCAACAAGGACAGCCTCGCCCGGTTGAAGCCCGAGCATCGCGAGGTCCTGTTCGCCGAAGCCGCCCGCGCCTCGGCCCTGAACACCTATCTCCAGCAGAAGCGCGAGGCCTCGATGCTCGAGGACATCCGCAAGTCCGGCCGCTCCAAGATCGTCGAGGATGTCGATCGCGACGCCTTCGCCGCCAGGTCCAAGGTGGTGGCAACCGCGATGGAAGGCCGCTGGGGCAAGGCCCATCTCGACAGCGTGCTCGCCGCCATCGACGCTCAGCGCAAGCGCTGACCGGCATGACCGGGCTCGACCTGATCCGGCGGCTCGACGACTGGTCGAGCCGCCTGGAGAACGCCTTCCTTGCCGCGCTGCACGGCGCGATCGCGACGCTGGTCTGCGCCGCCGTCGTCTTCCGCTACGCGCTGAACGATCCGCTGACCTGGTCCGAGGAACTGATCCTGCTGCTGTTCGGCTGGATGATCTTCCTCGGCATCGCCAACGCCTTCCATGCCCGGACCCACATCATCATCGATGTCGTGGTGCTGTTCGCCCCGCGCTGGCTCTGCACCCTCTTCGGCGTCGTGGCGCTGCTCGCGACAGCGGCGGTTCTCGGCACGCTGACCTGGTTTTCCTGGCGCTATCTCCAGCGCGAACTGCCGAACCTGACGCCGATGCTCGGCATTTCGGCCGGCTGGACGGTGGCGCCGCTCTTCGTCGGGAGCCTGCTGTCGCTACTGCATCTCCTGCGCAACCTGATCGACGAAGGCGTCACCGGCGCACTCTGGTCCGACATCACGACGCGGGACTAGCGGCATGGTCTCCATCCTTCTCCTGACCTTCGCGGTCCTGCTCGTAGTCGGCACGCCGATCTGGGTCGCGATGGCGGGCTCGGCCCTGCTGACGATCTTCATCGAAGGCGTGCCGCTCACCGTCGCCGCCCAGCGCATCGTGGCCGGCGTGCAGTCCTTCCCCCTGCTGGCGATCCCGCTCTTCACGCTCGCCGGCTCCCTGATGAACGCGTCGGGCATCTCCGAGCGGCTCTTCAGCTTCACCAAGGCACTGGTTGGCCATATCCGCGGCGGGCCGGCCCATACGCTGGTCGTCGGCGAGGTCTTTCTCTCCRGCATCTCCGGATCATCCGTCGCCGATACGGCCGCAGCCGCACGGGTCTTCGTGCCGCAGCTCGAACGCATGGGTTATCCACGTGCGTTTGGAGCGGCGCTGTCAGCGGTTGCCGGCACGCTTGGCCCGATCATCCCGCCGTCGATCCTGATGGTGGTCTATGCCTGGCAGGCCAATGTCTCGCTCGGCAGCCTCTTCGTCGCCGGCATCATTCCTGGCCTGGTCATGGCCGGCTGCATCATGGCGACCATCGCCATCCTGGCGCTGCGGCGCGATTTCAAGCCGGCCGGCTCGTTCTCGTTCCCGAATCTCTGGAAGGAGTTCAAATACGCTTCGCTGGCGCTGCTGATGCCGGTGCTGATCATCGTCGGCTTCCGGGCGGGGTTATTCACCGCAACCGAGATCGCCGGCGTCGCCGCCGCCTATTCCCTGGTTGTCGGCATGTTCATCTACCGTTCGATCAAGCTTGCCGACCTCCCGGCGATCCTGATCGGCACGGCGCGCGAGACGGCGGTGGTCATCGCCATCGTCGCCGCGGCCTCGCCCTTCAGCTGGATTCTGGCCATCGAGCAGGCGCCGCAGCTGGTCACCAGCTTCATGACCTCGATCTCGACGGATCCGCTGGTCGTTCTGCTGATCCTGAACATCGCCCTGCTGATTGCCGGCATGTTCATGGAGACGATCGCCATCATGATCATCCTGGTGCCGATCCTGCTGCCGCTGCTGGCCGCGTTGCAGATCGACCTCGTGCATTTCGGGATCGTGCTGCTGGTCAACCTCGTCATCGGCCAGGTGACACCGCCCGTGGGCGTGCTCTGTTTCGTCGCCATGGCGATCACGCGCGTCAAGCTCGGGGCCCTGCTGCGGGAGCTCTGGCCCTTCCTGATCGCGCTCGTCGTGGCGCTCGCCATCATCACCTATGTGCCGGCCCTGAGCCTCTGGCTCCCCCGGATCGCCGGTTTCTGAGAGGATCATCATGACCAGGATTGCAGAGGTTGAGGTCGTCGAATTCTCGTTCAAGAGCAGAAATCTCGGCCGCTCGGCCGAGAATGCCCGGGCGGTCTACAATGTCGGATACAAGCCGAATTCAGAGCTCGAGCTGACCAAGTTTGCGATCGTCATTCGCAGCGATGACGGCGCCGAGGGACAGTATGTCATGCACTGGGGCGGAACCCGGGCCACGATGGCGCAGACGCTCTCGCTTGCGCCCAACCTGCTCGGCCGCAATCCGGACCACCGCGAGGAAATCTGGAACGACATGAAGCGGGAGCTCCGCCAGCATGACGGGATGGGGATCGGACCGATCGACATCGCGCTCTGGGACCTGGCGGGAAAGCGCTTCGGCGCTTCTGTGTCGCAATTGCTCGGCGGCTTCCGCACGCGGCTCAAGACCTATGCCTCGACCTATCACGGCGACCGCAATGGCGGGCTCGACAGCAAGGAGGCCTTCTCCGACTTCGCCGAGGCCTGTTACGCACTGGGCTACCGCGCCTTCAAGCTCCATGGCTGGCATGAGGGCGACGCGCGCGAGGAGGCGGCAAACGTCCTGCATGTCGCCAGGACGGTCGGTGATCGCATGACTTTGATGCTCGACCCGGCCAATGAGCTCAGAACCTTCGCCGACGCACTCTATGTCGGGCGGGCCTGCGACGAGGGGGGCTATTTCTGGTACGAGGACCCGATGCGTGACTGTGGCGTCTCCGCGTTCGCCCACAAGAAGCTGCGCGAGATGCTGAAAACGCCGATCCTGCAGACCGAGTATCTGCGCGGCTTCGAGCCCAAGGCCGATTTCCTGATCAATGGCGGCACCGACATGCTGCGCTCCGATCCGGAATACGATCTCGGCATCACCGGCGCGATGAAGATCGCCCATCTCGCCGAGGCCTTTGGCGTCGATGTCGAGATCCATGCCTGCGGGCCTGCGCATCGCCACTGCATGGCCGCGACTCGTAACACCAATTTCTATGAGCTTGCGCTGGTCGGCCCGGATTGCCCCAACGCCGTGCCACCGGTCTACACCTGCGGGTACAGCGACCAGCTCGACGGTGTCGACAAGGATGGCTGTTTTCCCGTGCCCACGGGGCCAGGCCTCGGCGTGAGCTATGACTGGGATTACATCCGTGCCCATCAGACGGGGCGGGAGCTGTTCAAGCTCTAGATGCGTATTGGGAGGGCCGGCCTTTTTCGGGCTGGCCCTGGTCCTTTCTACCGCCGCCTTGGGGCGACGGGCATGCCGGGAATCGTCTTCAGTCCGGATAGAGAGATAGAGATTCGCATTGGCTCGGGAGGTGACGCCGCCGATCGCCCTCCCGCAGAAGGCGGAGATCAAGCCGTCTTGAGGTTCACCGCCGAGGACTTGCCGGTCTTGCGATCGGCCTCGAGATCGTAGCTGATCTTCTGGCCTTCGTTCAGGCCGCGCAGGCCCGAGCGCTCGACAGCGCTGATATGGACGAAAATATCGCTTCCGCCCGCGTCAGGGGTGATGAAACCATAGCCCTTGGTCTCGTTGAACCATTTCACGGTACCCGTGCTCACGTGCTATCCCTTCAGTCACTATTCAGGTTGGCTCATGCCAGCCCGGGAACCACTGTAGGGTCGAAAATACGCATGTGGCAATGATGCCGTTAAAAACCGCGTCGGCGCCCGCAAAACGCCCCAATGCTCAGGAGCGTCCGCCGTCGACGGAAAGCACCTGGCCGCTGATCCAGCCGGCCTGTTCGCTCAAGAAAAACAGCGTGGCATTGGCGATGTCCTCGGGCGTACCGAGGCGTCGGGTGTGGATGCTCTCGACCAGTTTCTTCTGGCCGGCCTCGCCATAGCTTTGCCATTGCCGTTCCGTTGCCGGATTGGAGCGCACGAAGCCGGGCGCGACGGAGTTCACCGTAATGCCATGCGGGCCGAGCTCCCAGGCGAGCTGCTTCGTCAGCCCGACCAGCGCGTGCTTGGCACTGGCATAGGCCTGGATGCCGGTGAGGCTCGGGCGCAATCCCGCACCGGACGAGATGGTGACGATGCGGCCATAGCCGGCCTGCTTCATCACCGGTGCTGCGGCTTGCGTCAGGAAGAAGGCGGCATCGACATTGGCGGCGAAAATGCTGCGCCAGTCCGCCTCGGGAATCTCCTCGATCGGCCGCCCGACCTGGCCGCGCACCCCGCCCGCCGCATGGACGAGCAGGTCGAGCGAGTCGTTTTCGGCCGAGATCGTGCCAAGCAGATCGCGCGCTGCGTCCGGCGTCGCGAGATCGACGGCATGAAACCTGGCCCCGATCTCGGCTGCGGTCTTCGCGACCCCCTCGGCATCGATATCGGCGAGATGCACCCTAGCCCCGGACCGAGCCAGGGCGGTTGCGATGGCTCGGCCGATGCCCTGGGCAGCGCCTGTGACGAGGGCTACGCGATTGTCGAAGCGGAGTTGCATTGGTCGATCAGCACCTTCAGCGTATCGAACGAGAGTGGGCGCTCGCCGTCCTCGACCTCGTGGATCAGTCTCACCAGCGTCTCGATCGTCGGGGTCGGAATGCCGGCCTCGCGCCCGAGGCGCGCGATGATGCCGATCTGGGGATCGACCTCGGTCTTGCGCTTGCGCACGGCAAGGTCGCGCCAGATCCCGGAATGCGTCTTGGCCGTCTTCGAGGTGTAGTCGGCGAGCCAGGCGATCGCGGCGATCTGCGGATATTCCGGCCGGCCCGGCGCGAAGACCATCGGATCGAACTCGCCGAAGCCGAGCGAGGAGACGCCACGCGCCGCCGCGACCGCACCGACCTCCCGCCCGAGTTCGAGCCAGACGGCGAGCCGCTTCGGATCGGCGAAATTCGCCGACATCGAATCATCCGTCAGCGCCGTGGCAAACAGCATCGCCCCGTAGGCGAGCTTGCCCCACAGATAACCCCAGATATTGCTGGTCAAAATCGAGTCGGGCTCGAAGAGCAGCATCAGCTTGTGCATTTCGAGGGCGCGCGGCGTCATCGCGCCATCGATCTCGCCCACGACGACAGCACCGCGGTTGCCGTAGAGAATCTCGCCCGGCCCGTGCCAGTCCGCGCCGAAATTGACGAAGCAGCCCATGGTCCGGGCCTCGCCGACGTGCCTGGCAATGGCCAGTTCGTTGAGGCCGTTCTGGGCAGAGAGCACGAAACCGTCCTCGGCCAGATGCGGGGCGAGCGCGTCGAGTGCCGTTTGCGTGGCGCCCGCCTTCACCGCGAGCACGATGCGCTTGTAGGTTCCTGTCAGCTCCGCCGGCGTCACCGCGGGCACGACCTGGCGAAATTCCTCGATCGGCCCGCTGATCGCGAGGCCCGTCGTCCGGCAGGCTTCGACATGTTCGGGGACGACATCGACGAGCAGGACAGGAATGCCCGCGCGCGCCCAATAGGCTCCAAGCGTGCCGCCGATCGCGCCCGCACCCCAGATGACGATCGGCTCAGGCGTGCTCACGCAGCCGCCTCGAGCTGACCGGCGACTTCGACATCGCGATGGGTCGCGACATGGATGAAGCCATCGGGCGTCACCCAGCCACGATACATGCCCGCGGAATTATAGGGCGCGACGATGCTGCCATCGGCACCAATCGCGACCAGGCCAGCCCCGATCCTGTGCTCGGTGAGCTCGGCTATCGCCCGGGCGGTCGCCTCCTCGAGGCTCAGGCCGGCATAGGCCATCAGCGAGGCGATCTCGTGCCCGACGCAGTAGCGGATGAAATATTCGCCCTTGCCCGTACCCGAGACCGCGCAACGCCCGTCGCGCGCATAGGTACCGGCACCGATGATCGGCGAGTCGCCGACACGGCCGGCCGGCTTGTTGGTGTAGCCGCCCGTGGAGGTCGCAGCAGCGAGATGGCCCTGGGCATCCAGCGCGACCGCACCGACCGTGCCGTGCTTCTCGGCCTCGCTTGCTTCGGACATGGTGCCGACAAGCTCGCGGATCTTCATCGAGGACAGATTCTTGCGGCGCCGCTCGGTCGAGAAATACTCGTTTTCGACCATGTCGAGCCCCTCCGACTCGGCGAAGCTGTCCGCGGCCGTGCCGGCCAGGAAAAGCGGATCGCCGCGGCGCATCAGCACCTTGGCGGCGCCGATCGGGTTCCGGATGCGCTTGACGCCGCAAAGGGCGCCGGCGGCCAGCGTCTCGCCATCCATGATGGAGGCGTCGAGCTCATGCTCGCCATCCGCGTTGAACGCGGCCCCGTGGCCGGCATTGAAATGCGGCGAATTCTCCATCACCAGCACCGCGGCCTCGACCGCATCGACGGCCGAGCCGCCCTTGCTGAGAACGGCCCAGCCGGCGCGGAGCGAGGCGGCGAGATCCGCCTTGGCCTCGGTCCACTCCGTTTCGGTCATCTCGGCCTTGGGCAAGGTGCCACAACCGCCATGAATGGCCAGGGCAATAGGTGAGATTGTCATGGGTAATCCTGGTGCGTTTCCCTCTCTCCCGCAGTGGGAGAGGTCGAACCGTGTAGTCGGGAAAGGGGAGAGCAGGCGGCGGGGCACATACCCCACCTACTGGCCTTGCGGCTAGTCTCTCCACGCATGCCCGATACTCGTTCGGCGCGTTTTTATACCGGTTCCTGCATATTTGCAGGAACCGGGCGAGCGAGGCCGAAGCCTCATTTCTTGGCGGGCTTGATGTCCATGGCGAGCGTGTCTTCATCCACGCGCGGCTTGATCACGACCTTGTCCTTCTGCATGGCCCAGGCCGAGCCGACGGCGACGATCGGCAGACGTGGCCGGTCCTGTGCGACGATGGCGTTGGCATCGGAGAGGAACTTGTTGCGCTTGGCCTCATCCATCTCCACCGCCGCATCCTCGATCAGCTTGTCGAGCGCGGCGTTCTTGTAGCCCAGCACGTTGAAGGCGCCGAGCTTCTTGGCCGGATCGTTCGAGTGCACCACCGAGGAAAGCGTGTAGTTTGACTCACCGGTCAGCGTGCCCCAGCCGGACATCGACATCGAGAAATCACCGCGCAGGCGGGCCGGGAAGAAGACCGCGCCCGGCTGGGCATTGGCATTCACGTCGATGCCGATCCGCGCCAGCATCTGGGCGATGGACGTGCCGACCTGACGGTCGCCGGGAAGGCGGTCATTGGTGAACGAGAAGGCGACCTTGAAGCCGTTGGCGTAACCGGCCTCCTCCATCAGCTTCTTGGCCTTGGCGAGGTCAGGCTTCAGCGCCGGCAGCGACTTATTGTAACCCGCGATATCCGGCGTCACGAGCTGGTTCACCGGCGAGCCGAGACCTTCCATCGCAATCTCCGCCAGGGCCGGGCGATCGATGGCGAGATCGATCGCCTCGCGCACCTTGACGTCCTGGAGCGGGTTCTTCGGCAGCGGTGAGCCATCCTTGGCGCTGACCTGCGGGGACTTGTCCCGCATGTCGAGCTCCATGTTGAAGACATAGACCGTGTCGACCGTCGTGACCGCGAGCTTGGAGTCGCGTTTCAGGGTCGGCACGTCGGATGCCGGCGCCCGCACGATGATATCGACCTGCCCGGCCTTGAGCTGGGCGACGCGGGCGGCGTCGTTCGGCAGCTCCTTGCGCAGCACGCGGGCCCAAGGCTCCTTCTCGCCCCAATAGCCGTCGAAGCGCTCCAGCACGAGCTGGTCCTTCGGCGTCCAGGACACGAACTTGTAGGGGCCGGTACCGACCGCTGCCTTGCCGGTATTGAAGGCCTCGTTGGCGTTGTCCTTGGTCAGTCCGGCCGCCGCCTTGTGGGAGACGATGAAGAGGCGGATGAAGTCGTTCGGCAAGTTCGGGGCCGGCCCGTCGGTGACGATATGGACCGTCAGCGGATCGATGATCTTCACCTCCTTGACGCGGCGCACATAGATCGTGGTCGGGTTCGGCCCGGCGACCACGGGGATGCGCTCGATCGAGAATTTCACATCCTCGGCGGTGAAGTCGGAACCGTCATGGAACTTGACGCCCGGGCGCAGCTTGAACTCCCAGACCGAAGGCTCGATCGCCTTCCAGCTCGTCGCAAGCCGCGGCTCGATCTGCAGCTTGTCGCCCGACCAGGTCAGCGTGTCGAAGACATGCTTCAGCGCTTCGGCATGGGTGCCGGTCGCGGTGAAGTGCGGATCGATCGATTCCGGGCCGGCGCGAACGCCGATTGTAAGCGTCTGCGCTAGGGCGACCCCGGAGACGGAGGCGCTGAGTGCGGCCGCGAGTCCGAAGATGCGGACGGTGGTGGCAAGCTTCATGACGAATTCCCCTGTTTTGTTTCGGTAAAGGCCGACATGTCGGCCCTCCCGCTGGTTTATTATGTGGCCTCGGCGGTGGCAGTCGGCCCACGCAACGAGGCGCCGTGGTGTCACTTGATTAGGCGATCCTGACTCGACTGTTGTTCTCAATTGGCGCGGTACGGCAGTGAAGACCCACCACCATCCCGCAACTCTTTGGAAGAACGCTTCGCCCGACCCGGTCTATGACTGGGGCTCGAGATCCGCCGGCCACACCGGAGAGGCAATGACGAGCTTGTCCATCAATTCGCAAAGCTGGCGCTGCTCGGCCTCGGTCAAGGCCGAGAGCATGGCGCTCTGCTGCTTCACCATCAGCGGCATGGTCTCCTCGAAAATGGCGCGTCCTGCAGGCGTCAGGCGCAGCACGAAGCTGCGCAGGTCGTCCCGGTCCGTCTCGCGCTTGAGCAGGCGCCGGGTCAGCAGCTTCTGGATGGCGCGGCTGAGCGTGTTCTTCGGCAAACCGGACGAGGCCACGATGTTCTTTGCAGCCACACCCTCCTTCAGGCCGACCGCGTAGAGCGCGACGAATTCCGGGCGGACCAGGCCGTAGCGGGTCTCTATCCAGCGATAGACCGGATCGTTGAAGCGGAAGGCGACGAAGTTCAACCGGAACGACAGCCAGCAGGGATTGTCCCAGAGCTTGGTGACGGTGAGCGGGTCGAGATCGCGCAACGCCGCTTCGCGCTCATGGTCGAGACGCGAGAGTGATGTGGGGGCGCGGCGCATGATGAGCTCCCGTTTAGTTCCAAATGGAACTTGACGACGTTCTGACTGGGAGTCAAGGATGGCGCACTGCCAGAGAAAAGCAAGGAACGGGCCGTGCGTGTCGCCGAGATGAATTGGATGCAGATCGAAGCGCAGGCCCAGCGGGATGACCGCTGTGTGCTGCCGCTCGGCTGTGTCGAGCAGCACGCCTATCTGAGCCTCGCCACCGACGCGATCCTGGCAGAGAAAGTGGCAGGCGGTGCGGCCGAGCCGCTGAACGTACCCGTCTTCCCGGTGCTGGCCTATGGCATGACGCCAGGCTTCGTCGCCTTCCCCGGCACCGTCTCGCTGCGGATGAGCACCTATGTCGCGCTGATCGAGGATATGCTGGAGGGCTTCTACCGCTCCGGCTTCCGCCGCATCGTGCTGGTCAACGGCCATGGCGGCAATGCACCCGTGATGACCTTCTGCACGGAATGGATGGGCCGCCGCCCCGATGCCAGCGTCAAGCTGCATGATTGGTGGGCAGGGCCGCGCTTCCAGGCGGCGGTGAAGGCGGTCGATCCCGCTGCCTCGCATGCCTCCTGGATGGAGAACTTCCCCTGGACCCGGCTCGACGGCGTCGCCATGCCGGATGCAGTGAAGCCGCCCTTCGATCGCGCGCTCTACCAGGCCTCGAACCCGGCGAAGAAGCGCGAGATCCTGGGCGACGGAAATTTCCACGGGCGCTACCAGCGCTCCGACAACGAGATGCTCAGCCTCTGGCAGGTCGGCGTCGAGGAGACGCGGGCGGTGATCRCGGAGAACTGGCCGTGACCGCAGGCGCCAGGCGCTTCGTCAGATGCTAGGGCACATCCTCGGGCGCATCGTCCAGGCTCTGCTGGTGATGCTCGTCATGTCGGCGCTGGTTTTCGTCGGCGTCTACGCCATCGGCAACCCGATCGACGTGTTGATCGGGCCCGATGTCAGCCAGGAGATGAGACTCGAGACGATTGCCCGCTACGGGCTCGATCGACCGCTCTGGGAACAGTATTTCACCTTCCTTGGTCGTGTGCTCCACGGCGATTTCGGCCGTTCCTTCGTCTTCGGCATGCCGGTGCTGGAACTTATCCTGTCGCGCCTGCCCGCGACGCTGGAGCTGACGCTGGCTGCCGTATTCGGAGCGGCCCTCATCGGCGTGCCGGCCGGCATCTATGCCGGCTACAAGCCCGACAGCCTGCTCGCCAAGATCATCATGGCGATCTCGATCCTCGGCTTCTCCGTACCGACCTTCTGGATCGGCCTGGTTCTGATCATCACCTTCGCAGTCGAGCTGCAATGGCTGCCTGCCGGTGGCCGCGGCGAGACCGCTTCGCTTTTCGGCGTCGAGTGGAGTTTTCTGACGTTGAACGGGCTCAGCCATCTGGTGCTGCCGGCCCTTAACCTCGCCTTCTTCAAGCTCGCCCTGATGACGCGGCTGGCCCGGGCCGGGACGCGCGAGGTGATGCTGACCGATACGGTGAAATTTGCCCGAGCCGCCGGACTTTCGGAATGGACCGTCCTGCGCCGGCATGTGCTGCGCCTGATCGCGATCCCGATCGTCACCGTCTTCGGGCTCGAATTCGCCTCGACGCTGGCCTTCGCGGTCGTCACCGAGACGATCTTTTCCTGGCCCGGTATCGGCAAGCTGATCATCGACTCCATCACCTCGCTCGACCGGCCGGTCATGGTCGCCTATCTGATGCTCGTCGCCTTCGTCTTCATCACCATCAATTTCCTGGTCGATCTGACCTATGTCGCGCTCGATCCGCGCCTGAGAAAGGCGCGCGCGTAATGAAGCAGGCTTCGCCCCTCGCCCGATTCTGGAACGAGTTCCGCGAGAGCAAGGTGGCGCTCGCAGCCCTCGTCGTCGTCGTGCTGATGATCGGCGTGGCGCTCCTTGCGCCCTGGATCGCGCCGCAGGATCCCTATGATCTCGCCAATCTCACCCTGTCAGATGCGCGCCGCCCGCCGGGCTATGTCGGCTCCGGCGGCTTCACCCATCTGCTCGGCACCGATGCGCAGGGCCGCGACCTGTTCTCGGCCATCCTCTATGGCCTGCGCATCTCGCTGCAGATGGGGTTGATCGCCGGTTCGCTCGCCTTCACGGTCGGCGTCACGCTCGGCATCACGGCCGCCTATCTCGGCGGCCGCTGGGAAGCGTTCATCATGCGCATCATCGATCTCCAGCTCGCCTTCCCGGCGATCCTGCTCGCGCTGGTGATTTCGGCCGTGCTCGGCCAGGGCAAATTCCAGCTCATCGCGGCGCTGGCAGCCGCGCAATATGCCTATTTTGCCCGCACGGCCCATGGCGCAGCCGCGGCCGAGCGCGGCAAGGACTATGTCGAGGCCGCCTTCTCGACGCCGCTGCCGGCCCGCCGGGTGGTCTGGCGCCATATCCTGCCGAACTGCCTGCCGCCCCTGATCGTGGTCGCGACGGTGCAGGTGGCGAGCGCCATCGCGCTCGAAGCGACGCTTTCCTTTCTCGGTGTCGGCCTGCCGGTGACAGAGCCCTCGCTCGGCATGCTGATCTCCAACGGCTTCCAGTACATGATGTCGGGCCGCTACTGGATCTCGATCTATCCCGGCGTCGCGCTGATCATCCTGATCGTCGCAATCAACCTCGTCGGCGACCAGATCCGCGACCAGGTCAACCCGAGGCTCAGGCGATGAGTGGCTCGGCCGAGGCAGTGCCGCTGCTCGAGGTCCGTGACCTCGCGACGCATTTCCACACCCGTGCCGGCGTCGTGAAAGCCGTCGACGGCGTCTCCTTCTCACTGAAGCGCGGCGAGGTCATGGGCCTCGTCGGCGAATCCGGCTCCGGCAAGAGCATCACGGGTTTCTCGATCATCGGCCTGATCGACCCGCCAGGAAAAATCGAGAGCGGCTCGATCCGGCTCGAAGGGCGCGAATTGATCGGATTGCCGTCCCGCGACCTGCGCGCAATTCGCGGCAAGATCATCTCGATGGTCTTCCAGGACCCGCTGATGACGCTGAACCCGGTCCTGACGATCGGCGCCCAGATCCTGCTGGCGCTGGAGGCGCATGAGAAGGTTTCGGCAGAAGAAGGGCGCAGGCGCGCCATCGCGGCGCTTGCCCAGGTCCGGATTCCAGAACCCGAGGCGAAGGTCGATTTCTACCCGCATCAGTTCTCCGGCGGCATGCGCCAGCGCGTCGCCATCGCCATCGCTCTGCTGCACCGGCCAAAGCTGATCATCTGCGACGAACCGACCACGGCGCTCGATGTCTCGATCCAGGCCGAGATCCTGGCCGAAATGAAGGAGCTGGTGGCGGAGCTCGGCACGGCACTGATCTGGATCAGCCATGATCTGGCGACGGTCGCCTCGATCGCCAGCCGCGTCTGCGTGATGCGCTACGGCAGGATCGTCGAGACCGGGCCTGTGCTCGACGTGCTGACCAGGCCGCAGCATCCCTACACCCAGTCGCTGCTCGATTCGCTGCCGTCCCGCGCCAAGCCGGGCACTTTCCTCGCCCGGGGCGGCGGTGTCCCCGATGCATCGCCGCCGGCACGCACCTCCGGTGCCTCACCGTCGCGTGGATCGAAGGCGGACGCCTCCTATTTCGTCATTCAGGACGTCAGCAAGCTGTTCCAGACCCCGCCCGGCATCCTGCGCCTGCTCGGCCAGAAGCTTGGACTGTCGCAACCGGGCCGTGGGGTCCAGGCCGTCGATTCCGTCAGCCTGACCGTCCCGCGGGGGGAGGCACTCGGCCTCGTCGGCGAATCGGGCTCGGGCAAATCGACGCTCGGGCGTATTGCGGCCGGCATCTATGCGCCGAACTCCGGCACGGTGCGGCTGGAGGGCGAGCCGGTGATGGGCGGCGGCGCGCGGCCGCACAAGAACACCACCCGGATCCAGACCATCTTCCAGGACCCCTTCGCCTCGCTGAATCCGCGTATGAGCATCGGCGACAGTATTGCCGAGGGGCCGATCACGCATGGCATCGTCACCAGGGCGGGGGCGGCCGAATATGTCCGGCAATGGCTCGCCGCCGTCGGGCTCGATCCCGCCTTCGCCAGCCGCTATCCGCATCAATTCTCCGGCGGCCAGCGCCAGCGCGTCGCGATCGCGCGTGCGCTCGCCATGCAGCCTGATGTCGTGGTCTGCGACGAGCCGGTCGCCTCGCTCGACGTCTCGATCCAGGCACAGATCATCAACCTGCTGATGCGGTTGCAGACCGAGTTGAACCTGACCCTGATCTTCATCTCGCACGACCTCTCGGTAGTGCGCCATCTCTGCGACCGGGTCGCGATCATGTATCGCGGCAAGATCGTCGAGGAGGGGCCAGCGGGCCAGATCTACGACAATCCGCGCCACGACTACACACGCAGGCTCCTGGCCGCCGTGCCGGTCCTGCCGACCGCCCCGCCAGCCTGAAGGACATCCGCCATGACCGAACCTGCTCTCGAACCCTGGCAATGGCCCGAGGAGGTCTGGCGCGACAAGGTCGAGCGCGTGCGCGCAGGCCGCAACCTGAAGCCCACGAAATGGAAGAACGGCGCGCGCTGCGCCGTCGCCCTCTCCTTCGACGTCGATCATGAGACGAACGAATTGCGCGATGGCGGCAAATCGGTCGGCCGCCTCTCCTGGGGCCAGTATGGCAACCGCGTCGGCATGCCGCGCATCCTCAGCCTGATGGCGAAGGAACAGATCCAGGCGACCTTCTTCGTGCCGGCGGTAACCGCCCTGCTCTATCCCGACGAGCAACGCCGCGTCATAGCGGAAGGCCACGAGATCGGCCTGCATGGCTGGATCCATGAGGTCAACACCGCCGTGCCGCCCGCGGCCGAACGCGAACTGCATCTGCGCTCAGCCGATACGCTGGAGAAGATCACCGGCGTCAGGCCGGTCGGCATGCGCACGCCGTCCTGGGATTTTTCGGAAGTGACCCTGAGCATCGAGCGCGAACTCGGCCTGCTCTACGATTCCTCGCTCTTTGCCGATGACGACCCCTACGAGATCATCGAGAAGGGCGAGCCGACGGGCATGGTCGAGCTTCCGGTCGAATGGATCCGCGACGATGCGGTCTATTTCAACATGAACCGCTTCCAGGCGCTGCGGCCCTACACGGCGCCGGAAGCCGTATTCGACATCTTCCGCCGCGAATTCGACCGCGCCCATGAGGAAGGCGGGCTCTTCCTGCTGACCATGCATCCCCATGTCATCACCTACCGCTCGCGCATCTGGATCCTCGAGGAGCTGATCCGGCATGCCAAGGCGAAGGGCGATTGCTGGTTTGCCAGCCACGCCGAGATCGCGCGCTATGTAAAGGCCGAGGCCGGGCTTTAGCCCGCACAGCTCGGGTCGGGCGGGGAGGAACCCTGCCCGATTTCGGCCGTTTTCGGTTCATGACGGGTTCAGTGCGCACGCGCGCTGATAGCCCGAGCCACTGAAACGGAAACGGAACTCATGACGCGCACGAAAAACTGGCTTCTGATCGGTACTGTCCTTCCCGGCCTGACCCTGTCGCATGGCGGCTTCGCGGTCGAACCGGCGCAGGCACCGATGAGATTAGCGCAGGCTCCTGCGCCGTCGGACGAAGAGCCCGGACAGCCGCGCCGGCCTCGCCCCCCGGGAGCCTCAGCCGCGCCCGGCGAGGCGCGCCCGCCTGGGGCCGAACGCCCGCGGCCCGCTCCCGGAGCACCCGGGGCGCCGCCTGCGATCCAGCGGCCGGTCGCGCCTCCGGCGCCAAGCGCAGCGCCACCCGCGCAGCCACGCCCACCCGCCGCGCCGCCGCCTGAACCGCGCCGCGAGCCGCAGATGCCGCGCCCCGTGCCGCCGGGCGCCGGCGAACCCGGACGCCCACCAGCCATACGGCCGCAACCCGCGCCCCCGCCCTCCTCCGCGCCTCAGCCAATCCCGGCGGTGCCGCGCCCGGCTCCTCCAGCCCAGCCCAGCCAGCCTCAGGCCGTGCCGCCGCGCGCCCAGCCGCCCGTCCCGGCCCCCGTGCAGCCGCCGGCAGCCCGTCCGATTCCCGCCCCACAGGCGCAGCCGCCGGCAACCGCACCGTTGACGCCCCCAGCAGGGGGACGCGCTCCCGGAGCGGCTCCGCAAACCCAGCCGCCCGCTACCGCCCCGCTGGCGCCACCTCCTGCCGGCCGTGCGCCCGGCACGCCACCGGCCGGCCAGGCGCCAGCGGCAGCTCCGGGCCAGCCTCCGGCGGCTCGCCCGACGCCAGCACCGGTGCCAGGAACGGCTCCGCAAGCCCAGCCGCCCGCCACCCAGCCACTGGCGCCGCCTCCGGGTGGTCGTGCGCCCGGCGCGCCGCCAGCCGGCCAACCGCCTGTGACCGCTCCCGGCCAGGCGCCAGCGACGGCTCCGACCCAACCCCCGGCGGCTCGCCCGACACCAGCGCCGGTGCCAAGAACTGCCCCGCAAGCTCAGCCGCCCGTGACCCAGCCGCTGGTGCCGCCTCCGGGTGGTCGTGCGCCCGGCGCGCCGCCAGCCGGCCAACCGCCTTCTGCAACACCCGGTCAGGTTCCGGCGCCGCTACCCGCTCAGCCGCCGGCAGCAGCCCCGCTCGCCCCGCCCCCCGGCGGTCGCGCGCCCGGCGCAGTCCCGCCGCCCGTTGCACCGCCGCAGCCGGGCCAGACGCTCGCTCCGCCTCCGGCCGGCCAGCCTCCAGCCGCTGGACCCGGGCAACTGCCCCCGCCTGACCGGCAGGGCCGTCGCGGTGGCATCGGCCTCGGTGGCGCGGCTGCGATCGGCCTTGGCGTAGGCGTACTCGGCGGCATCATGGCGACGCAGGGCGCGACGCGCCTCGACGATGTCCGCGGGCGCCGCGAGGAGCGCCGCGAGGGCGACGTCACGATCATTCGCGAGCCCGGTCGCACGATCATCCGCGACGACGACCGTGCCATCATCCGCCGCGACGAGACCGAGCGCTTCCGCGACCTCGGCTGGCAGGGACGGACCGAACGGCGCGGAGACGAGAACGTCACCGTGTTCGAACGGCCGGACGGCAGCCGCATCATCACCGTGACCGACGAGGATGGCCGCCTGATCCGCCGGACCCGGCGCATGCGCGATGGCGATGAGATCGTGATGATCGACAACACCCGCCGCGATCGGCCGGATATGCGCTTCTCGGACGAGGTCGTCGTGCTGCCGCCGCCGCCGCTGCCGATCCCGCGCGAGCGCTATATCGTCGACGCCGAGCAGGCCGACCAGCGCCTGATCTATGAGACGATCACCGCCCCGCCGATCGCCGCGATCCCGCGCCGCTACACGCTCGACGAGGTCCGCTACTCGCCGGACCTGCGCGCCCGCATGCGCAGCGTCGATATCGACACGGTAACCTTCGAGACCGGGTCCTGGGAGGTCACCCCCAACCAGGCGCAGCGGCTCTCGGTGATTGCCGCCTCGATCAGCCAGGCACTGCAGCGCGCGCCGAACGAGGTTTTCCTGGTCGAGGGCCATACCGACGCCGTCGGCTCGGATGTCGACAACCTCTCGCTCTCGGATCGCCGGGCCCAATCGGTCGCCGAGATCCTGACGCGCGATTTCCAGGTGCCGCCGGAGAACCTGACGACGCAGGGCTATGGCGAGCAGTATCTCAAGGTGCAGACGCAGGAGGCCGCCCGCGAGAACCGCCGCGTCACGCTCCGACGCATCACCCCGCTGCTGGCCGGGCAGAATCAGCCGCAGTGAACCAATAGAACCGGCGCGGCGGGCGACCGTCGCGCCGGTCTCCCCGGATCAGGGGATTCAGGAATCAGCAAGCTCTCCGGCTTAAGACCTGTCGTAAGGAGAGTTGAGATGAGTGAGACAACCGTCGCGATCGCGCAGGGCTTTGCCGCAAGCCAGGCAGCCTCGACCCGCCAGACCTTGCAGACAGCGATGGTGAAGCAGCAGGCGACGTCCGACCAGGCGCTCGTGGATATGCTGCAGCAGAGTGCCGAGTCCCAGAAGGCTACTCTTGCCGCTGGCCAGGGCCAGAACGTCGACATTCTCGCCTGAGCCCGGCATTCCGGCGCCGCATGGCAGGGCCGCATCCCGCCCCTTGCCGGTTGCGTTCAAGAGCCGCCGGCCCTAACCTCCGCTTCGTTCCGAGGGGTGCTCGCAAGAGCTGAGATGGCGTCCAAAGCCGAACCCGTCGAACCTGATCCGGGTCATACCGGCGGAGGGACTGGAACGCGGCGTGCGCCACACGTGTACCCGCAGACAGCGACTGGACCGCTTCTAAACCCGGATCTCCTGAACCTTGGACCAAGGAGGAGATCCCATGAACGCCCACACCAAGCCCCAGAAGAATACCGTCAAGGCTGCCCCTCAAAGCGTGACGACCGGACCGATCATCGGCTCGCGCAAGATCTATGTCGCGCCGCCGGACCATCCCGAGATGCGGGTGCCCTTCCGCGAAGTTCAGCTCACCACCGATTCCGAGCCGCCGGTCCGGATCTACGACCCGTCCGGTCCGTTCACCGAGAGCGATGTCACGATCGACCTGAATGCCGGCCTGCCGCAGCCGCGCCGCGCCTGGCTCGATGCCTCCGGCTTCACGACCGTGCCCGGCCGCGCCGTCACTGCCGCCGATAACGGCCATATCTCGCCTGAACAGCTCGTTYCCGCCTGCCCGGCCCCACGCCCGATCCTCGAGGCGAAGCCCGGCCAGATGGCGACCCAGTACGAGTTCGCCAAGGCCGGCATCATCACGCCCGAGATGATCTATGTCGCGCATCGCGAGAATCTCGGCCGCGCCGCGATGCTCGAAGGCGCACGCGAGCGCCATGCCGATGGCGAGAGCTTTGGCGCCTCGGTTCCGGAATTCGTCACCCCTGAATTCGTGCGCGAGGAAATCGCCCGCGGCCGCGCCATCATCCCGGCCAATATCAACCACCCCGAACTGGAGCCGATGGCGATCGGCCGCAATTTCCTGGTCAAGATCAACGCCAATATCGGCAATTCGGCCGTGACGTCCGGCGCTGCCGAGGAGGTCGAGAAGCTGGTCTGGGCGATCCGCTGGGGCGCCGACACGGTGATGGACCTGTCGACCGGCCGCAACATCCACAACATCCGCTCCTGGATCCTGCGCAACTCGCCGGTTCCGATCGGCACGGTGCCGATCTACCAGGCGCTTGAGAAGGTCGGCGGCGACCCGATCAAGCTCGACTGGGAGGTCTTCAAGGACACGCTGATCGAGCAGGCCGAGCAGGGCGTCGACTATTTCACCATCCATGCCGGCGTGCGCCTGCCCTATGTCCCGCTCACTGCGAGCCGCGTCACGGGCATCGTCTCGCGCGGCGGCTCGATCATGGCGCGCTGGTGCCTCGCGCACCACAAGGAGAGCTTCCTCTACGAGCGCTTCGACGAGATYTGCGAGATCATGCGCAAATATGACGTCTCCTTCTCGCTCGGCGACGGCCWGCGTCCGGGCTCGATCGCCGACGCCAATGACCGCGCCCAGTTTGCCGAGCTGGAGACGCTGGGCGAGCTCACCAAGGTCGCCTGGGACAAGGGCTGCCAGGTGATGATCGAGGGCCCGGGCCACGTGCCGATGCACAAGATCAAGGAGAACATGGACAAGCAGCTGCGCGAATGCGGCGAGGCGCCGTTCTACACGCTGGGACCGCTGACCACCGACATCGCGCCGGGTTACGACCACATCACCTCGGGCATCGGCGCGGCGATGATCGGCTGGTTCGGCTGCGCCATGCTCTGCTATGTCACGCCCAAGGAGCATCTCGGCCTTCCCAACCGCGACGACGTCAAGACCGGCGTCATCACCTATCGGATCGCGGCCCATGCCGCCGATCTCGCCAAGGGCCATCCAGCGGCCAAGATCCGCGACGACGCGGTCTCGCGCGCCCGCTTCGACTTCCGCTGGGAGGACCAGTTCAACCTGGCGCTCGACCCCGATACGGCACGTTCCTTCCATGACGAGACCCTGCCGAAGGATGCCCACAAGGTCGCGCATTTCTGTTCGATGTGCGGGCCGAAATTCTGCTCGATGAAGATCACGCAGGATCTGCGCGCCGAAGTGCTGGCGATGGGCGAGAACGAACGCGCGGCGCTCGAGGGCATGGCGGAGAAATCGCAGGAATTCCTCGCCAAGGGCGGCAATCTCTACTTGCCGGCGGCGGAATGAGCGCGACGATGACCGCGGCCCGCTTCGACGCGACGGTCGTTGCAGGCGTGCTGGCGCGGGTGGCAGCGAGCCGCCCGCGGGTGCAATGCCTCACCAATACGGTGGCGCAGAACATTACGGCGAACATGCTGCTCGCCTTCGGCGCGATCCCGTCCATGGCGATCCATGTCGACGAGATCGCGGCAATGGCCGAGGGCGCCGGCGCGATCCTGATCAACATCGGCACGATCAATGCCGAGAGCGAACTCGCCATCCCGAAGCTGCTGGAGGTCGCGCGCGACCGACAGAAACCGCTGGTCTTCGATCCGGTCTTCGTCGAACTCTCGCCGCTGCGCCAGCGCGTGGCGCGCGAGGTCTTGCGCCTGCCGAACATCGTCGTGCGCGGCAACGCGACCGAGATGGCCGCGCTTGCTGCCGATCTCAAGACGGCGCGCGAGCGCAACCTCACGCTCGTCACCACCGGCAAGGTCGACCGGATCATGCGCGCAGGCGGCATGCTGTCCGTCTCCCATGGCCATCCGCTGATGACGAGGGTCACCGGGGTCGGCTGCGCAGCGGGCGCCCTGATCGCGGCATGCTGCGCGGTCGAGGGCGATCCGGCAGTCGCGGCCGCCGCCGCGCTGACCGCCTATGGCGTCGCCGGCGAGATTGCGGCAGAGACATCGCAAGGGCCCGGCAGCTTCGCCGTGCACCTGATCGACGCGCTGGCAGGGATGGACGAGGCCACGCTGCGCGAACGGATGGGAGAGCACGGGTGAGCGTTGATATCCGCCTTTACGGCATTGTCGATCCGCAGATCGCGGCCGGGCGCTCGCTGGCCGACCTGGCGCGTGCCGCGGTCGATGGCGGCGCCACCCTGATCCAGCTGCGCGCCAAGACCGAGACGACGCGCGAGATGGTGCGCGAGGCCCGGGCCATCCGCTCGGCCCTGCACGGCACAAGGGTGCCGCTGCTGATCAACGATCGCGTCGATGTCGCGCTCGCTTCCGGTGCCGACGGCGTCCATCTCGGCGCCGACGACATGAAGCCGAACGATGCCCGCCGCCTGCTCGGGCCCCGCGCCATCATCGGCGCGACGCTGAAGCATGAGGATGAACTCTCCGCATTGGCCTCGGCGAAGATCGACTATGCCTGCATCGGCGGTGTCTTCCAGACCTCGCACAAGGACAATGCCGGCTCCTCGCTCGGTCTCGACGGCTTCACGGCCCTGCGGCGCAAGGCTGCTGCCGCATTGGGGCCGCTCCCGGTCGGAGCCATCGCCGGCATCACGGCAATGAATGCGGCCTCGGTCATCGAGGCAGGGGCTGACGGCATTGCCGTGATCGGCGCGCTGTTCGTGCAGGACGATGTCGAGGCCGCCGCGCGCGCACTGCGCGCGGTGCTCAAGCGGCTGCTGCCGACGCCGCCAGAAGCTCCCGCATCCACCTGAACCGTCACGCGGCAATGCCGGGCGCGCAGCCCCGCCACGAGCGCCCGGCCCCTTGCTTCGCGCCCGTCGCTCGCCCATGAACGGCACGACATCGAGGGAGCGCTGCGTCATGACGAATTATGTGATCGAACCGCCCGCCATCAACGCGGTTCCGGTAGCGGGTGGCGGGCTCTTCCCCGTGCGCCGCATCTTCTGCGTCGGACGCAACTATGCCGAACATACCCGCGAAATGGGGGGCGATCCCGACCGCGAGGAGCCGTTCTTCTTCACCAAGCCCGCGGACGCAGTGGTGATCAACGGCACCGACATGCCCTATCCCAGCAAGACCAAGGACCTGCACCACGAGATGGAGCTGGTCGTCGCGATTGGCACCGGCGGGCGCGACATCCCGGTCTCCGAGGCGCTCTCGCATGTCTATGGCTATGCGGCCGGGCTCGATATGACCCGCCGCGACCTGCAGGGCGAAGCCAAGAAGACCGGCCGCCCCTGGGACATGGGCAAGGGCTTCGACCAGTCGGCCCCGATCGGGGAGATCGTGCCCGCGAGCCATAGCGGCCATCCCGCGGCCGGCAAGATCGAGCTCACGGTCAATGGCCGCGTGCGCCAGACCTCCGATCTCGCCAAGCTGATCTGGAGCGTGCCGGAGACGATCGCCTATCTTTCCGGCCTCGTCGCGCTGGCTCCCGGCGACCTGATCTTCACCGGCACGCCGGAAGGTGTCGCCGCCGTCGTCGAGGGCGACGTGCTGGAAGGCGCCATCGACGGCGTCGGCACCGTCCGCACCCGGATCGCCTGAAGAGACTTCGAGGAACCTGACCATGCAGCTGACCCCTGACGCCCGCGGCGTCTATCCCATTGCGCCGACCCCCTTCACGCCCGATGGCGCCATCGACTGGACGAGCACCGACCGGCTCTTCGATTTCTACGCCGGCATCGGTTCTGACGGCATCACCGTGCTCGGCATCATGGGCGAGGCGCCGAAGCTCGAACCGGAAGAGTCCGTCGGGCTCGTCAAGCGCGCCGTCGCGAAGATGGGTGGCAAGCCGATCATCGTCGGCGTTTCGGCGCCGGGCTTTGCGGCTATGCGCTCGCTGGCGCGGCAGGTGATGGATCTCGGCGCCGGCGGCGTAATGATCGCCCCGCCGCCGAGCCTGCGCACCGACGACCAGATCGTCGGCTATTACGCCCAGGCCGTCGAGGCGATCGGCAGCGACATTCCCTTCGTCATCCAGGACTACCCGCTGACGCTCTCGGTGGTGATGACGCCGGCCGTGATCCGCCGCATCGTCCAGGACAACCCGTCCTGCGTAATGCTGAAGCACGAGGACTGGCCGGGACTCGAGAAGATCTCGACGCTGCGCAAGTTCCAGGCGGAAGGCAGCCTGCGCAAGATCGCGATCCTCACAGGCAATGGCGGGCTCTTCCTCGATTTCGAGATGGAGCGTGGGGCTGACGGCGCCAATACCGGCTATGCCTTCCCGGAATTGCTGATCGACGTCGTCCGCCTTTCCAGCGAAGGCAAGCGCGACGCGGCTCATGACATCTTCGACGCGCACCTCCCCCTGCTGCGCTACGAGCAGCAGCAGGGTGTCGGCCTTGCCGTCCGCAAATATACGATGATGAAGCGCGGCATCCTGGCCAGCGACGCCCAGCGCAAGCCGGGCGCCGGTCTGACGGCCGCGGCCAAGGCGGAAGTGGACTATCTGCTGACGCGGCTGGCAAAGCACGACCCGCGCGCCAGGTTCTGAAGGCCGGAATCGCGATGGCCCCCTCTCAACGAGAGGGGGCCATCGCCTTGTCTTCAAGCGCTCAGTGCGTGTGCTCGGCGGCTGCGCCCTTGGCGCCGATCCCCTCGACCTTGAACTCGACCTCCACCACACCAGCCTTCTCGAAGGTCAGCGTGCCCTTGACGCGCTCATCCTGCTTCAACGGCTGCTTCAGCTCCTGGAACATGATGTGGAAACCGCCGGGCTTCAGCTCGACCTTGGCGCCGGCCGGGATTTCGATACCTTTTTCAAGCTCGCGCATGGTCATCACGCCATTGGTGACCGCCATTTCATGGATCTCGCCGCGACCGGCGAAGGGCGCAGAGACCGCAATCAGCCGGTCGGGCGTCGAACCGGTATTCTCGATCGAAAGGTAGCCGCCGCCGACCTTGGCGCCGGCCGGCGTGGCGCGCGACCAGGGATGGCCGATCTTCAGCGGGCCAGCCTTGTAGTCATGGGCGAAGGCGGCGGCGCTCGCGAGTGTGAGCGCGATCGCGGCGAGGTAGTGAACGGGCTTGTTCATCAGCATGGTCCTGAAAGAGGTCGCGGCCATTCGCGAATGGCCGGAAATCCCGGCTTGCGGCGGCCTGTCCGGCTGGCCGCGAGACGAGAGGGAGAGACGAAACCGTGTTCAGGATGCGATCGGCGGCGCTCGCGATTGCGGCAGCCCGAGGACCGCGCCATGGATGGCATCCGTCCGAATGGGAACGGAGCGCTCCAGCGGGGCCGCAAGGCGCGCGCCCACCGGCTGAGGCGGTACAGGAGGGATCGCAAGGGCAGGATTGATCGGGCAGCCAATGCAATGCTGGACGCCATTCGCCGGCTCCGGAACCTCGGACGTGTCCGAGACGGACTGCCCGGAACACAGAACCGCACCTGCGAGCGCTGGATGAGCCGCAAAGGCTGACGCCGGCGCCAGGCCTGCCGCCAGAACGGCCAGCGCATAGACGGCCGCAAGCCAGGCTCCGAGGACGGAGCGGCGCAACGTCTCAAGCGGGGGACCAAGGGCCGACATGGCGCGACTTGGCCTCGTCACCTGCTCTCCGTCAAGCCGCGCTCTGTCGCAGGGGGAGGTCCGCGGGATGGTCGAGGAGAGATTTCTGCCCCCTCGGCAACGGCGCGCGAAAGATTCATTCCCTTTCATTCGTTTCTTTAAAAGAACGATCGGGTTGACAAAGAGGACACTTTCACCCAAATTAGCACTGTCGCTGGACATGGTTCGGCGGCCGCGGAGATTTGAGCGAGCAGCTTGCGCCGCGTCACCAAACGCTAAAGCGCCACGACCGGGTCGTGGGCTCCAGTGACGAGGAGATGAACATGACCGTTTCGACCTTGCGCCGGTCCGCTGCCACGATGCTGATGGCTGCCTGCTGTTGTCGATGCTGATCCTGCATTGAAAGACCGCCCGGGCTGACGCCGGGGCCTCTCCCAATCCGATCCGCCCAATCGAACGCCGCCCATGCGGCGGAGGTAAGCCATGACCCAGTCGCAGACCCAGCAAGCATTCATCATCGAAATCGGCGAGACCCAGGCCGGTCTCGTCAATCGCCGCAACGACGAACGCTTCTTCACCTTCATTTCCGCCTCGTCCGCCTTTCGCGCACTCGAGGGCCTCCGTTTCGCAACGCCAAGCGCTGCCGAGATCGCGGCCCGGCAACTCGCCGCCTCCCAGCGCCGTCCCGCGCTGCGGCTGGCGTCATAGCGGGGGCAGGCCGATGCCGCTGATCACGACCCTGAGCGCATTGCTGCGGGACTGGCTCGACCGGGCCCTTTCCACCGCGCTCGCACCATCTTCGACCCAGGAGCGAGTGGACGAAGACGAGAACACACGCCGCTCCATCCACGACGTGACGCTGGAACAGCTCGGCATCTCGCACTGGTCCTGCCACACGCTCCTCTGAGGTTATGATGAACGCTCTCGTGAAGCCCGACGCCTTCAGCGTCGGTGCCAATCCCGTTTTCAGTCCCGAGCCGGCGATCCGGTTCGAGAATGTCGGCAAAATCTTCTCCGGCCGCTCCGGGCAAGGCGCCGTGACTGCGCTCTCGGGTATCGATCTCACCGTGCCGCGCGGCGCAATTCTCGGGGTGATCGGCCGCTCCGGCGCCGGCAAGTCCACGCTGATCCGGCTGGTCAACGGTCTGGAGCGGGCGAGTTCCGGCCGCATCCTGATCGAGGACGAGGATGTCACAGGGCTGACCGAAGCCGGTTGGCGGGCGCGGCGCCGGACGATCGGCATGATCTTCCAGCACTTCAACCTGCTCTCGTCGCGCACCGTCTTCGACAATGTCGCGCTGCCGCTTGAAATTGCAGGCGCGCCCAGGGCCGAGATCGAACGCCAGGTCACGCGGCTGCTCGATCTCGTCGGCCTGTCCGACAAGCGCGAACGCTATCCGGCCGAACTCTCCGGCGGCCAGAAGCAGCGCGTCGGTATCGCCCGCGCGCTTTCGACCGAGCCGAAGGTGCTGCTCTGCGACGAGGCGACCTCGGCGCTGGACCCCGAGACCACACAGTCGATCCTCGGCCTGCTGAAGCGGGTCAACCGCGAGCTCGGCATCACCATCCTGCTGATCACCCACGAAATTCCGGTGATCAAGGAGATCTGCGACCGCGTTGCAGTGATCGAGGGCGGGCGGATCGTCGAGGAAGGCGAGACCTTTACCGTCTTCACCCAGCCCAAGCACCCGACCACCGCGCGCTTCGTCGAGACGGTGACCGGTGTCGAACTTCCCGCCCATCTCGCCGGCCGGGTCAGGCCGGAGGCACGTCCAGGCGACAGCGCCCTGCTGCGCATCACCTTCATCGGCGAGAATGCGACGGCCCCGGTGATCAGCCGGCTGAGCTCGATCGTCGGCGTCGATGTCAACATCCTCGCCGGGCGGATCGATGCCATTGCGGGCCAGCCCTTTGGCAGCCTGCTCGTCTCGGTCACGGCCCATGAGCCGGAACTCGCTGCCGTGCTCGGCGCCCTGAAGAGCCTCGAACTCAAGGCGGAGGTTATCGGCCATGTCTCCTGAACTCATCCGCCTCATCGCCCAGGCGACCGCCGACACGCTGCTCATGGTTGCGGTCGCAGCCGGGATCGGTACGCTGATCGGCCTGCCCCTCGGCGTCTTCCTGGCGACCAGCAAACGTGGTGAGCTCTTCGCCGCGCCCGCCGTCAACGCCGTGCTCGGCGTGCTCGTCAACGCCACGCGCTCGACGCCCTTCATCATCCTGGTTGTCGCGATCATCCCTTTCACCCGGCTGCTCGCCGGCACCTCGATCGGCACCAATGCTGCCATGGTCCCGCTCACCGTCGCAGCCGCCCCCTTCATCGCGCGACTGATCGAAGGCGCCATCCGCGAAGTCGATCAGGGCCTGGTCGAGGCGGCGCGCGCCATGGGGGCGAGCCCGCTGCAGATCGTGCGCAAGGTTCTGGTGCCCGAAGCACTGCCGGCGATCACGCTCGGACTGACGCTGGCCATCGTCAGCCTGATCGGCTTCTCGGCCATGGTCGGCGCCGTCGGTGGCGGCGGCCTCGGCGATCTCGGCATCCGCTACGGCTACCAGCGCTTCATGCCGGACGTGATGGCCGTCGTCGTCGCCGTGCTGATCGTCCTCGTCCAGACCGTGCAGAGCATCGGCGACCGGCTTGCCCGGCGCCTCAACAAGCGCCTGCGCCACGTCTGAGCCAATCCGTCCTCAACCGTTCAAACACCCGCAAGGAAACATCATGTCGATCAATCTGACCCGCCGCGCCGCGCTTGCCGCCTCCGGCCTCGCCCTTCTCCTCTCGGTGCCGGCCCTGGCCCAGCAGAACCAGACGCTGCGCATCGGCGTCTCGCCCGGCCCGCATGCCGAGATCCTCGAGAAGGTGAAGCCGATCGCCGCCAAGAAGGGCCTCGACATCAAGATCGTCGAGTTCTCCGACTATGTCGTACCGAACCAGGCTCTGGATGCAGGCGAGCTGGAGGCCAACTCCTTCCAGCACCAGCCCTATCTCGACAACCAGGTGAAGGACCGCGGCTACAAGCTGGTCAGCGTCGGCCTGACCGTGAACTTCCCGCTCGGGATCTATTCGTCGAAGTACAAGAGCTGGGCCGAGATTCCCGATGGTGCGACCGTCGCCATCCAGAACGACCCGACCAATGGCGGCCGCTCGCTGCTGCTGCTGCAGGACAAGGGCGTGATCAAGCTGAAGGACGGCGTCGGCGTGAAGCCGAGCGTCGCCGACATCACCGCCAATCCGAAGAAGCTGAAGATCATCGAAATCGATGCGGCGCAGGCGCCGCGCTCGCTCGCCGATGTCGGGGCCGCCTCGATCAACACGAACTACGCCGTCGACGCCAAGATCGAGCCGACCTCGGCCATCCTGCGCGAAGACCCGAAGGGCCCCTATGTCAACGTCATCGCCGTGCGCGAGGCTGACAAGGACAAGCCCTGGGTCAAGACCCTGGTCGAAGCCTATCACTCACCCGAGATCAAGGCCTTCGTCACCGAGCGCTTCAAGGGCAACGTGCTCGCTGGCTGGTGATCTCAATCGTTCCTCCCACCTGGTCACGCGATACGGCCAGGCACCTGCCCCGGATGCGCAAGCATCCGGGGTTTTTCTTTGCAGGCAAGATGGGCCGGGCCTGCGGCGGCGCAGGCGGCTATGATGGCAGCAGGATTGTCGCGATCAGAGGAGGAGATCATGCGTTGCCTGCCGCTCGCCGCCTGCGCCCTCGCCTCACTGCCGGCCGCCGCCCAAACCGAACGGCTGGCGCGCCCTGAACTCGTGCTCAAGACAGTGGTTCCGGGAATGCCGACCGGTCCCCAGCAGGAAATCAGGGTGATGACCGCCATGATCAAGCCGGGAGACAGGACACCGTTCCATACGCACCGTTTCCCGGTGACGGTCCATGTCATCGAAGGCGCCTTCACCCTGGAAATGCAGGGGCGCACGGCCGTGACAGTGAAGGCCGGCGAATCGCTGGTCGAACCGCCGAACGTCAAGATGACCGGCTACAACCGCGGCAACGAGATGCTGAAAGTGGTGATCTTCTATGTCAGCGAGCCGGACACGCCGTTCCTGGATCCGGTTCGCTAGAAACCCGGCAACGTCAAATCGTCAGACCGGACCTTCCGGTCCGACGATCCAGCCATCTGTGTTTGCGTCGTCTTTCCCGAAAACCGCAATCCGCTTTTCGGGGCGGTGCCTGAGGCCCGCTGCCGGGCGATTGCGCGTGCCTTACCGCGAGATCTTGCCGAAGGCGAAGAACTGGGTCTCGCCGGAGGAATCGTCGATACCGTCATTGTCGGTGACAACGAAGAGATTGCCAGCCTTGTCGACAGCCATGCCCTCAACCTTGTCGAGCCCATAGCCGCCAGCCTTCATCAGATCCGGCGTGAGATCGCGCAGCGGCTTCTTCTCGACGGTCGGGATGGCGGCGGCGCCGATTGCGGCCGGCGTCAGACCCTTGACCGAGAAGGTGGCCAGCGTCTTCACCGCCTTGGCGCCGAAGAGATTGTCGCGCTCGATCACGGCAAAGGTCTCGTTGCCGAGATCGGTCAACTCGGAGAGGCCCATCCAGGCACCGGCGGCCGGAGCCGTCAGCGGGTAATGCAGCACGCCCCACTGCTTGCTGGCCGGCTTGTAGGACAGGATCTTGGTCTTGCCCTTGGGATCGTCCTTCCATTCGCGCTGCACGGCAAGCCAGACGGTCTCGTCCGCGCCCTCGCCGGTCACCGTCACGCCCTCGAAGCCGAAGCGCACGGCATGCTTGTCGAGCTCTTCGGGAAGGTGGATCTCCTCCTCGATCTCACCCTTTGCGGTCGCCCGCAGCAGGATATTGCGAGTCGGCTTGTCCTTGATCTCGGGATTGCCCTCCGAAGCCAGCCAGAAGCCGCCATTGGCGCGGGTCGCGATCCCTTCCAGGTCATAGGAGGCGGGCTTGCCACCCTTGGTCACCGTCAGGCCGGCGACGATCCTGGCCGGCTTCTGCGTGGCGTCGATCTCAAGGATGCGGGACGGCGTATAGGCGCTGTCGGTCACGGCAAAGAGGCGGCCAGCTGTGCTGCCATGGGCGGCAAGTCCGGACAGCGCGCCCCAGCCGATCGGCAGACCCTCATGATCCTGCGAGACGATCGTCGGATAGGCGGCCGGGCCTTCGTTGCGCTCATAGATGGTCACTGCGGAACGGGCGCCACCCTTCTCGCCGACATCGGTCTCGGAGGCCGACACAAGGAGATTGCGCTGCGGGATGGCAAGCAGGCCTTCCGGACCGATGCCACCCGGCAGGGCCTGGAGGTAACGCGGTGCTTTCCCGGCGCCCTCGTCCTTGAAGACCAATACGAGCGAGGCGCGCTCCAGGCCGACGAAGATCAGCTTGTCATTGCCGTAGGTGCCGACCTCGATCCCTTCCGGTTCGCTGCCCTTGGCGGCCGAGCGCTTTTCCGGATAATGGCCGTGACGCATGGCGATATGGTCGACCATCGCAGCCGAATCGAACTCGATCGTGCCGTCCTTGCGGAAGATGGTGAAGCCGCGCGAGCCACCCTTCCAATCGCCTTCATTGGCGGTGACGAAGCGCTCGGTGTCGATCCAGCGCACCGCGTCCGGCTCGCGGGCGACGCCCTTGAGTTCCTCGACCGGCTTGATTTCGCCGTCGCGGGTCTTGTCGATGTTCTTCAGATCGACGGTGCCGGCGGAGAAATGGGTGACGATCTTGCCGGTCTTGGTATCGATGGTGGCGAGGTGGTTGTTCTCCTGCAACGTCACCACGGCGAGGCCGTCCTGGTTGACGTCAACGAATTCCGGTTCGGGGTCGGTCGGCTCGATGGCGGCGATGCCCGTCAGGTCGATCACCTGGCGCGAGGCGCAATCGGCGCCGCCATCCTTGGTGCCGACCAGGGTCAGGTTGCCGGCGGGCAGCTGCGGCAGCGCACCCTTGTTCAGCTTCTCGTCGCGCTCGTTCTCGATTACGATGGCGAGCTTGCCCTTGTCCTTGGTCAGCGTAATCGAATCCGGCTGGCCGCCGAGCTCGCATTTCGCAACGACCTGCCGCGCCTTGAGATCGACCGTGGCAAGATGCCCGGCGGGCTCCTTGAAATTGTCGCCGGAGGTGACGACCACGACGAAGGCCTTATCGCCAAGGATCACGACCGAGGTCGGTTCGCCCTCGAGCGGAATGAAACCTGCCGGCTTCGGAGCGGAGGCCGTCGTGATGTCGATCAGGCCGAGGGCCTTCTGCTCGGCATCGGTATAGGCCAGGAGCGTTCCCGCTTCGTTGGCCGCGATGATCTCCGACACCGTCTTCTTGGACGCGTCGCGATCGGCCGGCAGGTTGAGCGGCACGGAGAAGGTCGCGACACGGTTGAACATCGGCTCGGCCAGAGCTGTGCCGCCAAGCAGGACCGAGGCGAGAGCCGCGAGAACGAGTGAGGTGCGCATGGGGCGGTCCTGTTCCGTTGGGGCAAGAAACTGTGCAGGCCGCATCAGCTATTGAGTGCGCACGACAGTTTCGTGACGCTTTCCCCGATCGGAGCCCGCGCTCCCCCATTGGGCCGCGAACAAGACGCCCCCACCACATGATGGCTTTGCGAAAACAGCTCGACGCCCTCCGGCGGCGGCCGGAAGGCGTCGAGTTGGAGATGCCTGCCGCTTGCATTCAGGCGGCGACGGCGGCGGCGGGCGAGCGCTTGAAGCCGATGATCTCGAGTTCGGTGACGATCGCGACCGCTGCAGCCTGCGCGAGCACGAAGGCGATGCCGAGCCCGGTCGGCGCAAACCATCCCGCAACCAGGATCAGGATGCTGTCGGCGATCCAGAGGAGGTTGATGCCAATCACCGCGTAGACGGCGAGCCGCGGCAGGGTCTCGCGACTGGAGAGGAGGGCCAGCAGCGCGGCGCAGGGGAGCAGCACCAGGCCGGCGCCGCGGAGGAAAGCCTCGGGGAAGCCGAGCAATCCGGTGAGCGGCGCAGCAGCGAAGGCGAGCAGCAGACCGGTGGCGGCGCAGGCAGCGGCATCGAGAGCAAGGGCATTGCGGAGGAAGCGCGAGGACTGGATCGAGGACATGGCGTGGTCTCCTGGGTGTGAGTCCGTTCCGGCGGCCGGCCCGGGCTGTTGATGTTGGAGCCATGCTGACGCTGTCGTGTCGGCCCGTCGATTAAGCGAGAGGTAATTGGAACGAACCGACAGCCCGGATAGGTTTCTCGCCATGAACAAGCATCATCAACCCACCGTCGGTCACCTCATCCGCGACTGGCGCCAGCTGCGCCGGCTGAGCCAACTCGACCTCGCGCTGGAAGCGGAGATCTCCCAGAAGCATCTCAGCTTCATCGAGAGCGGCCGCTCGGCGCCGAGTCGCGACATGGTTCTGCACCTGGCGGAGTATCTCGCCGTGCCGCTGCGCGAGCGTAACGCCCTGCTGCTGGCCGCGGGCTATGCCCCGGTCTATCTCGAACGGTCGCTGGAGGATCCGAGCTTGCAGGCAGCCAAGTCGGCGATCGATCTCGTGCTGAAGGGGCACGAGCCCTATCCGGCCGTCGCGGTCGACCGGCATTGGACGTTGCTTGCCGCGAATGCCGCGGTGACGCCTCTCCTCGGCCTTGTCGCGGATGCCGAGCTGCTGCGCCCACCCGTCAACGTGCTGAGGCTCAGCCTGCATCCGAGCGGGCTCGCACCCTTCATCGTCAATCTCGCGGAATGGCGAAGCCATCTGATCGCAAGGCTGAGGCAGCAGATCAGGGCGACGGCCGATCCGATCCTGGCCGATCTCCTCGTCGAGCTGCTGACCTATCCGGCGCCACTTCAGCCCGCTCGCAAGGGCCACGCGCCGGAACCCGAGGCGGAAGCTGCGATCGTCGTGCCGATGCAGCTGAAGGTCGGCGAGCAGGTGCTCTCCCTGATTTCGACGACAACCGTCTTCGGCACGCCGGTCGACATCACGCTGTCGGAACTGGCGCTGGAAACCTTCTTTCCGGCCGATGCGGCGACCGCCGAGGCGCTGCGGGCGATGGCAATCGCATCCGCGGACCGGTCCGGAGCAGCTTGAACTTTTCCGGGAACCTTTGCCCGTTCCAGCCGTTTCCTCAGCACAAGTCGCTGATACGACATGCGTTTTTTAACAGAGGAACAGGACCCATGGGCAGCACCGCGGACAAGATCAAGGGCATGGCCAACGAGGCCGCCGGCAACGTCAAGCAGGGCGTCGGCAAGGCGATGAACAAGCCGGGGCTTCAGGCCGAAGGGATTGCGCAGGAGCGCAAGGGCGAGGCCCAGCAGGCCGTTGGCAAAGCTAAGGATGCGGTCAAGAAAGTGATCGACAAGGCCTGATCTGCATCAGGCCGGCGATCTGAAAGGCGGGTGCCCCGGACGGGTCGCCCGCCTTTTCAATTGCGGGGCCCGCGCTCAGGCCGCGCCGCCGCTCATGCCGCCCAGGAACTCCTTGACGCGACCGAAGAAGCCGGCGGTTTCCGGGTGGGTTGCGCCTGAGCATTCGCGCTCGAATTCGAGCAGCAATTCGCGCTGACGCGCCGTCAGCTTCTGCGGCGTCTCGACCACGACCTCGATATAGAGATCCCCGACCTCGCGCGAGCGCAGCACGCTCATGCCCTTGCCCTTGAGCCGGAACTGCTTGCCGTTCTGCGTGCCCTCGGGAATCTTGACGCGTGCCTTCTCGCCCGTCAGCGTCGGGACTTCGATCTCGCCGCCGAGAGCAGCCGAGGTGAGGCCAAGCGGCACCCGGCAGAACAGATCGGCCCCGTCGCGCTGGAAGATCGCGTGCGGCTTGATCGACAGGAAGATGTAAAGGTCGCCCGCCGGCCCGCCGCGCAGGCCAGCCTCGCCCTCACCGGCAAGCCGGATGCGTGTGCCATCCTCGACGCCGGCCGGAATGTTGACCGACAGCGTGCGCTCGCGAGTGACGCGCCCGGCGCCCGAGCAGTTCTTGCAGGGGTCGTCGATGACTTCGCCGCGCCCGTTGCAGGTCGGGCAGGTGCGCTCCACCGAGAAGAAGCCCTGATTGGCGCGCACGCGGCCATGGCCGCCGCAGGTCGGGCACTGGCGCGACGTCGAGCCCGGCTTGGCGCCGGTCCCGGAGCAGGATTCGCAGGCAATCGAGGTCGGCACGCGGATCGAGGCGCTTTTGCCGGCGAAGGCGTCCTCCAGCCCGATTTCGAGATTGTAGCGGAGATCGGCACCGCGCTCGCGGCCATTGGCACCGCGCGGTCCACCGCGGCCCCGCGCATCGCCGAAGAAGGAATCGAAGATGTCCGACATGAAGTCGGAGAAATCGGCCCCGCCGCCGGCACCACCGCCGCCATTCTCGAAGGCCTGGTGGCCGTAGCGGTCATAGGCGCCGCGCTTCTGGCCGTCGGCCAGGACCTGATAGGCCTCGTTCAGCTCCTTGAACTTGGCCTCGGCCCCCTTGTCGCCGGGATGGCGATCGGGATGGCATTGCATCGCGAGCTTGCGGAAAGCACTCTTGAGCTCCGCCTCGTTAGCCGTCTTCGAGACGCCGAGGATCTCGTAGTAGTCGCGTTTGGACATCAAACAGCCACCCCTTCGTTCTTCTCGGCATCATGGCCGGGGGAACCCGGCCATGTTCGTCAGAAGAACGACATTTCCCTTGCAAGAGGCCCTTCCCGAACGAGATGGCCGGGGCGAGCCCGGCCAGGTCGTCGTGGAGAGGTCAGAGCGCGATCAGGCGCTCTTCTTCTTGTCGTTCTTGTCGTCGCTGACATCCTTGAAGTCGGCGTCGATGACGTCGTCCTTCTTGGCGTCGGCATGCTCTTCGCCGCCTTCAGCCGTGGCACCCTCGGCCTGGCTCGCCGCATACATGGCTTCACCGAGCTTCATCGAGGCCTGCATCAGGTCGGTCGTGCGCGAGGTGATCGCCTCGACATTCTCTTCGGCCAGCGCGGCCTTGAGCGCGTCCAGTGCGGTCTCGATCGCTGACTTGTCGGCGGCAGAAACCTTGTCGCCATAGTCCTTCAGCGACTTCTCGGTGGAGTGCACCAGGCTCTCGCCCTGGTTCTTGGCTTCCACCAGCTCGCGACGCTTCTTGTCCTCGGCGGCATTCGCCTCGGCGTCCTTCACCATCTTCTGGATGTCGGCCTCGGAGAGACCACCGGAAGCCTGGATGCGGATCTGCTGCTCCTTGTTGGTGGCCTTGTCCTTCGCCGTCACCGAGACGATGCCGTTGGCGTCGATGTCGAAGGTCACCTCGATCTGCGGCATGCCGCGCGGCGCCGGCGGGATGCCCATCAGGTCGAACTGGCCGAGCATCTTGTTGTCGGCAGCCATCTCGCGCTCGCCCTGGAAGACCCGGATCGTCACCGCGCCCTGGTTGTCCTCGGCGGTCGAGAAGACCTGGCTCTTCTTGGTCGGGATCGTGGTGTTGCGGTCGATCAGGCGGGTGAACACGCCGCCGAGCGTCTCGATGCCGAGCGAGAGCGGGGTCACGTCGAGCAGCAGCACGTCCTTGACGTCGCCCTGCAGCACGCCGGCCTGGATCGCGGCGCCAATGGCGACGACCTCGTCCGGATTGACGCCCTTATGCGGCTCCTTGCCGAAGAACTGCTTCACCACCTCCTGGACCTTCGGCATGCGGGTCATGCCGCCGACGAGAACGACCTCGTCGATCTGGCCCGCCGAAAGACCGGCATCCTTGAGCGCCTTGCGGCAGGGCTCGATGGTGCGCTGGATCAGATCGTCGACCAGGCTCTCGAACTTGGCGCGCGAGAGCTTGATGGCGAGGTGCTTCGGCCCGGAGGCGTCGGCGGTGATGTAGGGCAGGTTGATTTCGGTCTGCGCGGCGCTGGAAAGCTCGATCTTGGCCTTCTCGGCAGCTTCCTTCAGGCGCTGCAGGGCGAGCTTGTCCTTCTTCAGGTCGATGCCCTGCTCGCGCTTGAACTCGTCCGCAAGGTACTCGACCAGGCGCATGTCGAAGTCTTCGCCACCCAGGAAGGTGTCGCCATTGGTCGACTTCACCTCGAAGACGCCGTCGCCGATCTCGAGGATCGAGACGTCGAAGGTGCCGCCGCCGAGGTCATAGACCGCGATCGTGCCGGTGGTCTTCTTGTCCAGGCCATAGGCGAGCGCAGCCGCGGTCGGCTCGTTGATGATMCGCAGCACCTCGAGGCCSGCGATSCGMCCGGCATCCTTCGTGGCCTGACGCTGGGCGTCGTTGAAATAGGCGGGAACGGTGATGACCGCCTGCGTGACCGGCTGCCCGAGATAGGCCTCGGCGGTCTCCTTCATCTTGGTCAGGGTGAAGGCGGAAATCTGCGAGGGCGAATAGTCCTTGCCGTCAGCCTCGACCCAGGCATCGCCCGTCGGGGCCTTCTTGATCCGGTAAGGGACAAGATTCATGTCCTTCTTCGTCATCGGATCCTCAAAGGTCCGACCGATCAGGCGCTTGATGGCGAAGAAAGTGCGCTCCGGATTGGTGACGGCCTGACGCTTGGCCGGCTGGCCGACAAGCCGCTCGCCGTCATCGGTGATGGCGACGATGGAGGGCGTGGTGCGCGCGCCCTCGGAATTCTCGATAACCTTCGGTGTAGTGCCTTCCATCACGGCAACGCAGGAGTTCGTCGTGCCGAGGTCGATACCAATAACTTTACCCATGGACGGGATCCCTTTCGATTAGCAGATCGCCGACCGGCGACGCATTTCGCACCGCCTGCCGGCCCATGGACCGGCCCGCCCCCGCCTTACGCGGCAAACGGAACCGGCATTCCACGTTTCGCGGTCGTCAAACCGCCTCTTGGCGGCGTATATAGTGAGGGTGTTCCCGCCCTTGCAAGACACGGAGCCGGATTAAGAATCGGCAACCGCGCGCGTCATGCGGGGAGAGGTCGCGGCCGCATCATTGCCGAGCAGTGTTGCGCCAATGCTCTTGCACGCGTTCGCTCGCCAATTCATGCAGAAGATTGCGTTTACCATTTCACGGCACCCGATGCTGACCAGACCCGGCCGCATAGCCCTCAAGATCTTCGCGATGCTGGCTGCAGCCGGTTCGGGTGGGCTTGCCCAGGCTCAGCCGATGCAATTGCCGGGCGCGCAACCCTTCAATCCGCCGGGCGCACATCAGGCGGCGCCCCCCGGCACGGGCGGACCGGCCAAGCCGCACACCCCGTCGATGCCGGCCATCAAGCTGCCGACCGAGGAAGGGATCATCGGCCGCGTGCTCCGGCAGAATGGCGGCGCCGGCGAAGCGGTCTTCGAGAAGACACCGACCGGCTTTGGCCTCAAGCTCAACGCTGCCGGCTTCCAGCCCGGCAACCTGACGGAGCCCTGTGCCATTTCCTTCGGCGATACGCCGCTGCCGGTGACATCGCTCGGCAAGCCGGCCGGTTTGCCACGCTACAAGCTGGAGGCCTCGGCCTGCCCGATCGTGTTCGATGTCCTGGAGGGCGCCTTTCTGGTGGTCGAGCCGGAGCAACCCTGCGTGATCGAGGCAGCCGCCTGCCGGATCGATCCGCGAGGCCTCTGGGGCCCTGATGCACGCACCCTCTCGGCGCGGGCCAAGGAGATCGAATCCGAACGCGGCAGGGCGGAGCGCGCCGTGCGCGAGGGCTTTCGCGCGCTTGCAGCCAAGGGCGATCTCAGCACGCAACGCAGCATCGCGCGGGAACAGGCCGGGTTCACCTCCGAGCGTGAGCTGACCTGCCGTGATTTCCAGCGCGAAGGCTCGCTCGGTTTCTGCGCCGCGCGCATCACAGAGGCCAAGGCTGCCGCAATCCGTGCCCGCCTCGGCCTGCCCGAACCCAAGCCCGAACGGCCCAAGCCGGCGCGACCGGCTGTGGCCCGCCCGGTCGCGCCGGCGGTTGCCGTTCCGACCCAGTAAGCCCGGCCCTTACACTTTCGGCAGGTCCGGAACCTTGTAGGCCGTGGTCGCCTTGATCCGTTCCATCGCGAAGCGGGAGGTGACGTTCTTCAGCGGAATCGTCTCGATCAGCCGCTTATAGAACCCGTCATAGGCCGCCATGTCGGCAACCACCACGCGCAGCATGTAGTCGACATCGCCGGCCATCCGGTAGAACTCCATGACCTCCGGCATCGACGCGACCATCTGCGCGAATTTTTCCAGCCAGGGACCGGAATGGTCGGCGGTCTCGATCTGGACGAAGACCGTGAGCCCGAGTCCGATCTTCTCCGGCGCCACCAGCGCGACACGCTTGGTGATGACGCCCGTCGCCTCCAGCCGCTGAATCCGCTTCCAGCAGGGGGTCTGCGAGAGGCCGACGCGATCGGCCAGCTCGGCGATCGAGATGTTCGCATCACCTTGCAGGACAGTCAGGATTTTCCGGTCGATCGCATCCATTCTCTCAGCCCATCAATTGGAGAACTAATTTCCTATTGAATTGGGAATCTAGAGAAAAATCATCTTTTCGATGCCCGCATCTTGCTTTCAGATAGAAAATCCTTTTCTCAATCTGTCAACCGGCGTTCTCGCCGGACCGATTTTCACGAAGGATGGATCGATGGATCGCCGCCAGTTTCTGCTCGCCGGCTCTTCGCTTCTCGCGAGCACTCCCCTTGCCGGCGCTGCATGGGCCCAGAGCGGCGTGACAGCCCGTGTCGGCTACATCCCGGTCATCGGCACGGCGCCCGTCTTCGTTGCCAATGGCGAAGGCTGGCTCAAGGAGGCCGGCATCAATGCCGCCTTCACGGTTTTCGAATCCGGTCCGAACATGATCCAGGCCCTGGCCTCGGGCACGATCGACCTCTATGTCGCGGGTATCGCGCCGCTTGCCGTCGCCCGCTCGCGCGGCGTCGACATTCGCGTCGTGGCCGCAACTGCGATTGCCGAGAACGTCTTCGTGGCAGCTCCCGCGCTCGCCAAGTTCTTTACGTCCGGCACCGCACCGGCTGCGGCCTTCAAGGCCCATAGGGCCGCCACCGGAAAACCGGCCCGGCTTGCGACCCAGCCCGCCGGCTCGGTGCCCAACACCACCCTGCAATATTGGCTCTGGGAGGTCGCCAAGGCCGACAAGGCCGATGTCGAGGTCGTGCCCATGGGCATCGACGCGACACAGCAGGCCGTGCTCGCTGCAGCTGTCGAGGGCGCGATCGTGCGCGAGCCGGCGCTGTCGATCATCCAGACCCGCAATCCCGGCATCAAGCTGATTGCCGGCGGCGAGGAGCTGTTCCCCGGCCAGCCCGGGACCGTGGTCGCAGCATCAGGCGATTTCGTGACCAAGAATCCGGACGCCGTGCAGAAGCTGGTGACGAGCCTGGTGCGTGCCGCCGCTCTGATCGCCAAGGACCCCGACAAGGCTGCCCCGCATGTCGGCGCCGCGCTTGGCAAGGGCATCGTCGACCCGGCCCTGATCCGACAGGCGCTGACCTCGCCCGCCAGCAAGTTCCAGATCGATCCGCGCGTCATCATCGAGCCGTCGCGTGCCATGCAGGCCTATCAGGTCAAGCTCGGCTCGCTCGAGAAGGAACTGCCTTTCGACGGCCTGTTCGAGACCCAGTATTACGAGCGCGCCATCAAAACCCTCTGACAGAATCCGGCGGCTGATCTTGACCTCGCTCAGGGCTCCGGCCCTCGCCTTTGCAGGCCTCCTCGCCTTCCTGCTGCTCTGGGAGGCGATCCCTCATTTCGGGCTGGTGAACCCAGCCTTCCTGCCTGGCCCGTCTGCCTTGCCGAAGGCATTCTGGCGCGAAGTGAGCTCGGGTGCGTGGTTGTCGGCGATCGGCGGCTCGCTCGGCCATTATTTCACGGGCCTCATCGTCGGCGCCGGCCTCGGCATTGCCACTGGCGTGCTCGTCGGCATGTCGCGCACCGCGGAAGAGGCCACGGCCTGGGTCGTGCGCGTGCTTCGGCCGATTCCCGGCCTCGCCTGGGTGCCCTTCGCCATCATCTGGTTCGGGGTCAATCCGTCGGCGGCGGTCTTCATCATCGCCATCGGCGTGTTCTGGATCGTCTTCTTTGCGGCACAGGGCGCGATCCGCGGCGTCGATCGTGACCTGATCGAGGTCGCGGATGCGTTTGGTTTCCGATCGGCCTGGCAGCGTCTGAGCAAGATCCTGCTGCCGGCCGCAATGCCCGGCATTCTGGTCGGCGTCCGCACCGCGCTTGGCCAGGCCTGGATGGCGGTGGTCGCCGCCGAGATCTTTGGTGTCGCCGGCGTCGGGCAGCGCATGATGCAGGCCTCCAGCCTGCTCGCGACCGACATCGTGGTGATCTACATGCTGACCATGGCCGCGCTTTACGGCCTGCTCGACACCGCCTTCGTCGCTTTCCAGGGATGGGTGCTGCGATGGAAAGCGTGATCGACATCAAGGCCCTGTCGCTGACCTTCACCCGCGACGGGGAAGCGACCGAGGTGCTGCACAAGCTTGACCTCCAGGTCGCGCGCGGCGAATTCCTCGCCATTGTCGGCCCATCCGGCGTCGGCAAGTCGACCCTGCTGCGCGTCATCGCCGGGCTCGCCAAACCGAGCGGCGGCGAGGTCATCTTCCATGCCAGGGACCGGACCCGCCGGCCGGTCGCGCTGGTCTTCCAGGATTCGCGCCTGCTGCCCTGGCGCAAGGTGATCTCCAATGTCGGCTTTGGGCTCGAGGGGCGGGCCTCGCGCCCTGCGCGGCTCAAGCAGGCTCAGGAGATGCTCGATCTCGTGGGGCTCGGTCAGCTCGCACAGCGCTGGCCCCATCAGCTCTCGGGCGGCCAGCGCCAGCGCGTCTCGCTGGCGCGCGCGCTCGCGGTCGAGCCGGAAATCCTGCTGATGGACGAGCCCTTCTCGGCACTGGACGCACTGACGCGCGAAACCCTGCAGGACGAGCTGATCCGCGTCTGGCAAAGCACCGGCAAGACCGTGCTCTTCGTCACGCATGACATCGACGAGGCTGCCTATCTCGCCGACCGCGTCGTCGTGCTCTCGGGCGCACCCGGCCAGATCATCGCCGAGCATCGGATCACCGCTCCGCGTCCGCGCCGCCGCGGGGCCGCCGCCGAGACCGAGATCGTGCGGGCCGTGCGCCGCGGACTTGGCGCCGATATCGTCGCGGATGGCGCAGCGATCTGATCGCCGGTCACACCACGTCGTGATTCCGCGCAGCGTAGCCTCGGACGCCCTCACGGGCGCAGGGAGCGATGATCGCGTCCGCAACAGCGGCGCTGCGCGGCTCGTCCGGAATGGTGACGCTCCCGTGCGCGGGGCGACATCATGGCGCGGGGCATCCTTGCGCCTGACGCCCGAAGAAGGCCCTGCTCACGCGCTATCACCGGCTTGTCATTGGCGCGCAGCGCCAATCTGGGGCAGGTGAGCTGAGGCTTTTACGATTTGATGACGGAAAACATGGTCGAGCGCATTACAAACGGCTTGCTGCGGCGGGGCCTTCTCATCCTCGCACTGCTCCTGCCCGGCGCCGCCCTTGCCGCCGAATCTGCTGCGGTCACCAGCCCCCGCGTCACTGCGACCCTGCTCTCCAGCCGCGACGTCGTTGCGCCCGGCGAGCGCTTCCAGGTCGCGCTCAGCCAGAAGATCGCCAAGGGCTGGCACACATACTGGGCCAATCCCGGCGATTCCGGCGAGCCGACGCGGATCGAGTGGACATTGCCCGCAAGCTTCAGCGCCGGTGCGATCCAATGGCCGGCGCCGAAGGCGCTCCCGGTCGAGCCGCTCGTCAATTTCGGCTTCAGCGATGCCGTGCTGCTGCCGGTGGAGATCACCGTTCCCGAAGGCGCACAGCCGGGCGAGCGCCTTGCCCTCAAGGCGAGCGCGACCTGGCTGGTCTGCGAAAAAATCTGCATCCCCGAGGAAGGCTCCTTCACGCTCGACCTCAAGGTCGGCCCGGCCCCGGTCGCCGATGAGGCTGCACAGTCGCGGATCGACGCGGCCCGCGCCGCGCTGCCGCAACCTGCCGATTTCCGGGCGAAGCTGACCCAGGAGGGCGATGCGCTCGCCCTCGCGCTGCCGGGCCTCGGGCAGCCCGTCGAGGAGCTGCGCTACTTCCCGCTGCTCGAGACCTTGATCGAGCACGCAGCCCCGCAGACCGCGACGAACACTGCCGCCGGCACGGTCTTGCAACTTGCCCGCTCCAGCTCGTTCAAGGTCGGCGAGACCGAGCTCAGCGGGGTCATCACCTATCGCGAGGCCGGCGTGCCGCGTGCGCTCAGCCTGATGGCCGATGTCGAGCCTGCGCTGGTCAATTCCTCCGCGGCGCCGCAAGCTGCCCAGGCCCCGGCCGTGGTGCGCGTCGCCGCAGCGCCCGAAAGCAACCTGACGCTCTGGGCGGCACTGGCCTTCGCCTTCGCCGGCGGCCTGATCCTCAACCTGATGCCCTGCGTGCTGCCGGTGCTGTTCATCAAGGCGCTCGGCTTCGCGCAAGCCGCGCAGGCGAGCCGCGCCGAGGTGCGCGAGCAGGGTCTGCTCTTCCTTTGCGGCGTCCTTACCAGCTTCATCATCCTTGCCGGCGCGGTGATCGCGCTGGCAGCGCTTGGCACCAGCATCGGCTGGGGGTTCCAGCTGCAATCGCCGCCCGTCGTGATCGCGCTGGCGGTCATCATGGTGCTGATCGGCCTCAACCTGCTCGGCGCATTCGAAATCGGCGGCTCCGTCCAGGGCGCCGGACATGGGCTTGCCTCCAGCGGCGGACGCTTGGGCGCCTTCATGACCGGAGCGCTCGCCGTCATCGTCGCGACGCCGTGCACCGCCCCCTTCATGGGCGCGGCGATGGGGTATGCCGTGACGCAACCGCCGCAGATCGCGCTTGCGGTCTTCCTGGCGCTGGCGCTCGGCTTTGCCGCGCCGGTGGTCATCCTGTCCTTCGCTCCCGGCTGGCTGCGTCTGCTGCCCAAGCCCGGCCGCTGGATGGTCATCCTCAAGCAGGCCTTTGCCTTCCCGATGTTCGCGACTGCGACCTGGCTGGTCTGGGTCGCCTCCGTCCAGGCCGGACCCGGCGGCGTGCTTGCCGCTCTGGCTGCGATCCTCGCCGCCGGCTTCCTCGTCTGGCTGCTCGGCCTCGGCCGCAGTGCTGGCGGGCGGACCCGAGTCGCCCTGTCGGCTCTCGCCCTGTTCGTCGCCGTCAGCGCCGGGGCCTTCGTGCTGCAGAGTGCCGTTCCAAGCGCGACGGACGCAGCACGGGCCGGCGACATCGAGCCCTGGTCTCCCGAGCGCGTCGCCGCGCTGCAGGCGGAAGGGCGTCCCGTTTTCGTCAACTTCACCGCGGCCTGGTGCATCACCTGCCTTGCCAATGAGCGGGTCGCGCTGGTCCGGCAGGAGGTCAAGGACACCTTTGCCAAGCTGAACGTCGCCTATCTCAAGGCCGACTGGACCAACCGCAATGCCACCATCGCAGCCGCACTTGCCGAGCACGGCCGGGCCGGCGTGCCGCTCTACCTGTTCTATCCCGGCACGAAGGGCGCGCCGCCCGAAATCCTGCCGCAACTCCTGACGACCGACATGCTGGTCGAGGCCGCCGGCCGTGCCGCCGGCAAAGAGGCGAGGACCGCGCAGAACCGACCCTGATCCTGGGAAGACGGAGGCAGACATGACAGCTGTGACACGTCAGAGGTTCATCGCAGGCCTGGTCCTTGCGGGCCTCACCCTCGCAGCGGCCCCGGCGCTCGCGCAGAGCGGCCCGCGGATCGGTGCGCCGGCCCCCGCCTTCTCGGCGCTCGATGTCGACGGCCGGACCCGGTCGCTCCCGGAATTCGCGGGCAAGACCGTGATCCTGGAATGGACCAATCACGACTGCCCCTATGTCCGCAAACACTACAACAGCGGCACCATGCAGAGCCTGCAGCGTGATATGACGAAGGAAGGCATCGTCTGGCTGAGCGTCGTCTCCTCACCGCCGGGCGAGCAGGGCTATGTCACGGCCGCCCAGGCCAAGGGGCTGACCGCCTTGCGCAACGCCGCCCCCAGCGACCTGTTGCTCGACTCCAAGGGCACCATGGGCCGCGCCTATCGCGCGCAGACCACGCCGCATCTGTACATCATCGATGGAAAGGGCACGCTGGTCTATGCGGGCGCGATCGACGACAAGCCCTCGGCCAGCGCCGCCAGCCTGAACGGCGCCAAGAGCTATGTGCGCCAGGCAGTCGCCGAAATGAAGGCCGGCAAACCGATCTCAGAAGCCACAACCAAGGCCTATGGCTGCGCGATCAAGCTCGCCCCGCTAAGCTGACGGCGGCGAGCGCCGCCTCCGCACTTTCGCGGTGCCCCCGATCCACCTATGTCGAGGTCAGCGCGGCATGGTGCCTGATCGGCCACATCGACGATCGGATCCCTGGTCCGGCGGGGCCTGGGGCGTCTCCTTGAGCGTCGCCTATCTCGCGAGCAGCTGGACCAGCCCCAGGACAAAGCTCCATCCGGGCCGGGAAACGTCGTCACGTACGAGCCGGAAGCCGAGATTGCTCGGAGGCGTGCCGGATGCGCAGCCGCCGGCGCGCGCATCGCGAACGAAATCCGCCATGTAGGCCCGATGGCGGCCCTCAACGACGCGAACCCCGCAATTGGCCAGGACAGTCGTCCTGGCCCCCGTAGCATCGACGGCGATGCGCTGAGAACAGGTGTCGGTCCATTCCCAGACATTGCCGGCCAAATCGAGAAGGCCATTCTCGTTCGCGCCGAAACTTCCAATCGGTTGTGGTGCCTTTGCGACTGTCGTCACGCGGCTCGCGTCCCTGTCATAGATCGCAAGCGCTCGCTGGCCGGGGTCGCCGCCACTGAGGTTTTCCGGCAGGGCGTCGTCGTGGAATCGGCTCGCGGCTGCATAGGCCCACTCGCCGTCCGTCGGTAGCCGGAACGTCGCCCCCGTCTCGCGTGACAACCAGGACGCATAGGCCTGAGTATCCCGCCAGCTCACTCCGACGACGGGACGGTCAACGGCAGCAGCGTCGGTGCCCGCCATCGGGCACGCTCGGGCTTTGACGCAGCGCAGATAATCCGCGACCGTGACCTGATTTTTCATCACAGCCAGCGGCCTGTCGACAGCAACCGCCACAATCGGCGCGATGATCGGCTTCCCGTCCCGCAAGAACTCGCCGCTGGCACGGTAACGGAATGTACCGGACCGCAGTTCCACGAGCTCCGGGAACGGCGCACGTGCTGTCGCCGATCCGGTGCCATATCCCGGCGCAAGGGCCGAGATCGCGATGGGCGCCAGCGCCGCGCTGGCCAGGGCCATGAGTTTGAACGCGGACAGCATGATGCCTCCCGAGGCGGCCGTCCGACGGCCCTAGGCGGGTGATGGTCAGATCATTTATGCGCGACGTTGCTCACAATCGGTTCGGGCGCCTTTACCTGGGTCATCAGGTCATCATTCCATTGACCCTCGACCCTGAAATGGGCTGTCGCACCAAGTTCGAAGGCCTCGATCATGTTGTGGTTCACGTATCCGACAATGCCGGGCTGAAGGAATTTGGTGAGCGCCGCGCCCGCGGATCCGCCCCGAATGAACCAGGTTTCGAGATTGGTCTCGGGAGGATTCGAGAACTTGCCGGTCTCCCAGACATAGTCTCCGAACCCGCCGACCAGATGTGGACGTGTGTCGCGGCTTGCCTGGGAATGCACGATCAGCACGTTCTCACCGACCTTTGCGGGCATCGCGTTCTTGCCCGTCAGGGCTCCGATCGCGCCGTTGAACACGACGTGACTTGGCACCAGCTTTCGCATGACCTCCATCGTGTCCATGTAGGCGTCGCCATGCGTGTCGTAGTGCTTGAACTTGCCCTTCTCGTCGCGCGGAACGTAATAATCATGCTCGCCGATGTAGTAGACGCGATCGTAGTGAAGCGGCCGTCCGGCCGCATCCTTGAGGCCGTCCCGCGGCAGCACCATCACGGCGCCGCTCATGCCCGAGGTGATATGCCAGGGGGTCATGGCACCTGGGATGCAGTGATAAGCGAACACACCCGTCCGGGTGGCCTTCCAGCGCAGCACGGTCTGCTCCCCGGGGTTGATCAAGGTCAGATCGGCACCGCCTGATGCGCCCGCAGCAGCATGGAAGTCGATATTGTGCGCCATCGAGTTGGTGTCGGGATTGGCAAGCGTCACCTCGACATAATCACCCTCGTGCACGACAAAAAGCGGCCCAGGGATCGACCCGTTGAAGGTCATGGCCTGCAACGTGGTGCCCTCTTCGTCGATAACGATCTTCTTCTCCTCGACCCAGAGCCTGAACTCCATGATCCTCGGGCCCAGCTTGGTCGCCTGCTCGTGAGGATGAACGAAGGGCGGTGCGACGAACTCGACCTTCTGTCGCGGCAGATCGAGCACCTGAGCCGATGCTGGAGCGACCAGCGCCCCGGCCAGGAATGCGGCGCCCCTGAGGGCGGCACGTCGGGAGATGGTGGCCTTACCATCGGCAATCTCGAATGCCTGTCCCATGGCCATCCCCCCTTGAGCACCATTCATTCGAAAGGATACCGGCGGTGCAATCGTGGAACTACGGACCAAGGTCGAAGAGCATTCGGGCGGTAGGTCTTGCAGCCCTTTGGCCGTGGCGCTGGCGCGCCCGGAGCAGGGAACGGCAGATGCTGGACTCGGGCAGAGCCACTACGGGCAGCTATCGCCGGCCGCGTCGCTTGGCCTGTTCCCCCGCGCCCTTCGGCCGCGATTCCGGAACCGGACCCATCTCGTCCAAGTTCGGCTTGCGCGGACGCGAGACCGGTTTGGCTTCGCCGCCGCCCCAGTTATGCGGGCCCATGTCCTCATCGGTGGGTTTGCGCGCCCGTGTCGGCAGGTTCGCCGACGCGCCGTAGCTGCGCTCCCCCTTGTACTTGCCAGCCGAGGCCTCGACATCGCTCTGGCGGGCGAGCGGGTCATCGGAGATGGCGAGTTCGGTCGCCTGCAGGCGCTTGATCTCGTCGCGCAACCGGGCGGCCGTCTCGAATTCGAGATCGGCGGCAGCCTCGCGCATGCGCTTCTCGAGATCGGCCAAGGCGGCCTTGAGGTTGTGCCCGGCGATCGGCGCATCGACCAAACCCTTGTCGACCGTGACATGGTCGCGCTCGTAGACCGAGCCGAGGATGTCGCCGATGGCGCGCTTGATCGTCTGCGGCGTGATGCCATTCGCGAGGTTATAGGCCTCCTGCTTCTCGCGGCGGCGATTGGTCTCCGCCATCGCGCGCTCCATCGAGCCTGTGATGTGGTCGGCATAGAGGATGACCTTGCCGTCGACATTGCGGGCGGCGCGGCCGATGGTCTGGATCAAGGAAGTCTCGGAGCGCAGAAAGCCTTCCTTGTCGGCGTCGAGAATGGCGACGAAGCCGCATTCCGGGATGTCCAGGCCCTCGCGCAGCAGATTGATGCCGACCAGCACGTCGAAAGCGCCGAGGCGGAGATCGCGCAGAATCTCGATGCGCTCGATCGTGTCGATGTCGGAATGCATGTAGCGCACGCGCACGCCGTTCTCGTGGAGGTACTCGGTCAGGTCCTCGGCCATGCGCTTGGTCAGCACGGTGACGAGGCTGCGGTAGCCCTTCTCGGTGACCTCCTTGATCTCGTCGAGCAGGTCGGCAACCTGGTGCTTGGCGGGGCGGACCTCGACCGGAGGGTCGATCAGCCCGGTTGGACGGATGACCTGCTCGGTGAAGACACCGCCGGTGCGGTCCATCTCCCAGCCGCCGGGCGTCGCCGAGACATGCACCGATTGCGGGCGCATCGCGTCCCATTCCTCGAAGCGCAGCGGGCGGTTATCCATGCAGGACGGCAGGCGGAAGCCGTATTCGGCCAATGTCGCCTTGCGGCGGAAGTCGCCCCGGTACATGCCGCCGATCTGCGGCACGGTGACGTGGCTCTCATCGGTGAAGACCAGCGCATTGTCGGGCAGGTACTCGAACAGGGTCGGCGGCGGCTCGCCCGGCTTTCGGCCGGTGAGATAGCGCGAATAGTTCTCGATGCCGTTGCACGAACCGGTCGACTCGATCATCTCTATGTCGAAGGTGCAACGCTGGTCGAGCCGCTGCGCTTCGAGATAGCGCCCCATGCGATTGAGTTCCTCAAGGCGGGCCTTGAGCTCCTCCTTGATCGACTTGACAGCCTGGGTCAGCGTCGGGCGCGGCGTGGTGTAGTGCGAATTGCCGTAGACTTTCACGAATTCGAGGTCGGCCGTCTTTTGACCGGTGAGCGGATCGAATTCCGAGATGCTTTCGACCTCGTCGCCGAACAGGCCGATGCGCCAGGCGCGGTCCTCATAGTGGGCCGGGAACAGCTCGATGACATCGCCACGCACGCGAAAGGTGCCGCGGGCGAAATCGCCAAGCGTGCGCTTGTATTGCAGGGCGACGAGATCGGCGATGAGCTGACGCTGCTCGATGCGCTCGCCGAGTTTGATGGCGAAGGTCATCGCCGTATAGGTCTCGACCGAGCCGATGCCGTAGATGCAGGAGACGCTGGCGACGATGATGACGTCGTCGCGCTCCAGCAGCGAGCGCGTGGCCGAGTGGCGCATGCGGTCGATCTGCTCGTTGATCGAGGATTCCTTCTCGATAAACGTGTCCGAACGCGGGACGTAGGCCTCCGGCTGATAGTAGTCGTAGTAGGAGACGAAGTACTCCACCGCGTTGTCGGGGAAGAAACTCTTGAATTCACCGTAGAGCTGTGCGGCCAGCGTCTTGTTCGGGGCGAGGATCAGAGCCGGGCGCTGCGTCTCCTCGATCACCTTGGCCATCGTGAAGGTCTTGCCGGAGCCGGTAACGCCGAGCAGGACCTGGTCGCGCTCCTGCCGTGCGACGCCGTCGACGAGATCGGCGATCGCGGTCGGCTGGTCACCAGCCGGCTCGAAATCCGACTGCATGCGGAAGGCGATGCCGCCCTCGGACTTGTCCGGGCGGGCCGGGCGATGCGGCGTCCAGGGCTTGCCGGGATCGATGAAGGGGCTGCCGGACTCGAGCAGGTGCTGCAGCGAATGCGCGGTGACGGAGGCAGCGGTCTCGCCCTCGGCCTCGCCGAAGGCAGAGGCCGCGTCGCCTTTCTTCGGCTTTTTCTTCAGCTTGGTGTCGCCGGGGCGCGGCTCGCCATAACCGGCCTGCGGCTGGTCGCTGAAACCGGAGGCGCCGCCCGGGACCGCCCTGCCGCGGTTGATCGCGGGATTGAGCAGATCGGCGAGATAGCCCTCGAGCGGCTTCAACTCGGGCTTGGTGGCCTTGGAGTTCGGCGTGCGCGCGGAGGCGGGCTTTTTTGCAGGCTTAGCCTTGGCGGTCGTGTCGGAGCTTTTCGGCATGGCGGCAATATGGGGCGAAACCGGGCGGAGCGCGAGGGGTACGCCGTCGCAGCAGGCGGATAACTGACAGCAGGTGACAGGAGTACACCGTGGCAGGAGAAGCCGGATTGAAGCGGTCCCGGGGGTGGGCGCGATGCAAGTCCGGCTTTCATCGCGCGCCGGCGCATATCGAGACGGAGCGAGGCTTATCCGCGGGACTTGGTCTTGCCGCAGCCGCCGGACATGTTGAGGGTCACGGCTGCGCGAATGAGAGCCTTCAATGCCCCTTCGTCAATCGTCTCACCCTCGTGGATGTCGATGGCCCGCCTGGTGTTGCCATCCAGACTGGAATTGAAGAGGCCCGATGGGTCGTCGAGTGAGGCCCCCTTGGCAAAGGTCATTTTGACGACGCTCTTGTAGGTCTCCCCAGTGCAGATCAATCCGTCGTGGGACCACACCGGAACCCCTCGCCATTTCCACTCCTCTACCACCTCAGGATCGGCTTGCCTGATCCATACGCGGAGCTGGGAGAGCATCTTGCCTCGCCAGTCGCCCAGCTCGGTGATCCGCTCGTCGATCATCCGAGACGGGGAGTTTTCGTTCTGGGACTCGCTCTGGCTCATGATCTTCCCTTCTCTCCGGAACTCTCGCTTCTGGGATCGGGCCAACCGTCTGCTCGAGATCGCAGCGCAACCTCTCGAAGAGGCTGGGCCGGCCGGTAAACGTCTTGGAGAGCACGGTGTGTCTGCACGGATCACAACGCATAACTCTCTGGCTATTGATCTGCATTCATAATCATTGGGCTATACGTCAGTCAATCGAAGCCTGCGCGCGCAACGATCGCCGTCGGGTCTCGCAACTCAGGATCAAGGTGGCCGCGACGGACGGCCCGACGCAAGCGCGGCGCTCTTCCGGCATCGGCTGCCCCCTTGGGAACGGGACTGCGCTCGTGATCGGGGGCCAGGGGCAGCGCGCGATGGCTCTGCTCTTGATGGTGCGGCCGGACACGGGGGTGTAGACTGTTCGGGTCTTGTCTTCGGCAGTGCCTGATCCCCATCTCCAAGTGATCGCCGCTTCAGATTCCAGCATCGGGTTGGCGCTGCATCGCAAGCAGTCGTGAGGACGTAACACTGAAAGCTGTGGTCCGGTTCGCCGGATGTGCCGAGATCAATAGGAGGAGGCCAGAATGACTCGCGCCTTCGTCAAGGAAGCCGAGGAAAGAGGGACCCTGGACGAGCTGCCGGACCGGCCAGTCTCGCCTCACCCGAACCTCGTGACGCCTGAGGGGCTCGCACAGATCGAGGCCCAGCTGGCGCGCTGGCATGACGAACACGCGGCGGCGCTGGCCGGAGGCGACCGCACCGAGATCGCTCAGACGCGGCGCGAGTTCCGCTACTGGGCGGCGCGGCGCGCCAGCGCCAAGCTGGCCCCTGCGCAGGAAAGGCACGACATCGTCCGCTTCGGCTCGACAGTGACGATCCGCCGGGCCGATGGGCGCGAGCAGAACTGGCGGCTGGTCGGCGAGGACGAGGCCGATCCGGCACACGGAACGCTGCCCTATGTCGCGCCGTTGGCGAGCGCGCTGATGGGCAAGGGCATTGGCGAGAGCGTCAGCATCGGCACTGAGGCGGTCGAGATCATCGCGATCTCCTGAGGCGATCGTTCAGCTATCCGCGAGCCAGGCCTGAATCCCTGCTGCAGCTGCGACTCCGGTCGCGAAACAGGCCTGCAGCAGATAGCCGCCGGTCGGCGCCTCCCAATCCAGCATCTCGCCTGCGACAAAGGTACCGGGCAAGCGTTTCAGCATGAAGCCTTCCTCGACCTCGGCCGCGGCGACGCCACCGGCGGTGGAGATCGCCCGCTCGATCGGTCTGAGACCGGTGAGCACCAGAGGCGCGGCCTTGATCAGTGCGGCCAGCCTCTCCGCGTCTTCGGGGAGTGGCCCCTTCGCCGCTTCGCGCAGCAGCGCAATCGCGGATGGAGCAAGACCTGCAGCCTTGCGCAGATGATTGCTCAGCGTCACGCCCTTGCGACGATGCGCGAGGCGCTGGACCAGCAGTGCCGCCTCGTGATCGGGCCGCAGATCGATGGTGATGACCGCCCTGCCCTCGCGCAGGATCGTCTCGCGAATCGGGGCAGAGAGTGCATAGACCGCGCCGCCTTCCAGACCCGTCGCATCGATCATCGCCTCGCCGGGCACGGATTGGCCGCCGAAGCTCAGGACGATGCGCTTCAACGGTACTCCGGCAAAACGCTCTCGCATGGTCTGGGACCAATCGACCGTGAAACCGCCATTGGCCGGGCGCAGCGGCGCGATCGCAACGCCGCGCGCCGCCAACAAGGGTGCCCAGCCACCATCCGAACCCAGCCGTGGCCAGCTCGCACCGCCGAGCGCGAGCAGCGTCGCGTCGGGCCGCGCCTCGACATCGGCGCCATCGCGGCTCCGGAACGTCAGAGCTCCCGCTTCGCTCCAGCCGGTCCAGCGCTGCCCAGGCGCGAAGGCGACGCCGAGACCATCGAGCCGGCGCAGCCATGCCCGCAGCAGGGGCGAGGCCTTCATGGCGCGCGGGAAGACGCGGCCGCTGCTGCCGACGAACGTGTCCTGCCCGAGCGCATCGGCCCAGTCGCGCAGGGATTGTGGCGGGAAGGCGCGAATGGCCGGCTCCAGCCAGGCTTGCGCATCGCGATAGCGGGGCAGGAACCTGTCGAGCGGTTCGGAATGGGTAAGGTTCAATCCGCCGCGCCCGGCCAGCAGGAATTTGCGGGCCGGCGAGGGCATGCGATCGTAGATCGTGACGGTGTCCCCGGCTGCCGCAAGGCGCTCGGCCGCGATCAGCCCGGAGGGCCCTGCTCCAATAATGGCGACGTGATGTGTGGGCATCGGTCCGGCTTGCCGTCAGCGCGCCCTGCAGTCAAGGGTAATCCCGCCCCGAAGGCCATCGACAGGGAGGAACCATGCCGACCATCGCCGCCTATTTCGGCGCAGCCATTCTCGAAATCGCCGGCTGTTTCGCGTTCTGGGGCTGGCTCCGGCTCGACAAGCCCATCTGGTGGCTCGTACCCGGACTGTTTTCGCTCGCCCTGTTCGCCTGGCTGCTGACGCTGGCGGAGAGCGAAGCCGCCGGACGGGCCTATGCCGCCTATGGCGGCGTCTACATCGTCAGTTCGCTCGCCTGGCTCTGGGCCGTGGAAGGCTTTCGCCCCGACCGCTGGGACATTATCGGTGGGCTGATCTGCCTCGCCGGCGCGGCGATTATTATCGCAGGGCCGCGCTAGGGTATCGGCCCGAAAGGTGGATTGCGGTTTTCGGGAAGGCCGATGCAACCATAGACGGTTAGATCGTCGGGCGGATTCGATATCCGGCCCGATGATCCAAGTCCCCGATGATCCAAGTCTCAGCTCCGCGCAAAGGTCTCGTCGAAGGCATAGCCGGCACCGCGCACGGTCCGCAGCGGGTCCTTGGCGTTGTCAGGAGTGATCGCCTTGCGCAGCCGGCCGACATGGACGTCGACGGTGCGCTCGTCGATATAGACGTCGCGGCCCCAGACCGCGTCGAGCAGCTGGGCCCGGGAATAGACCCGCCCCGGCGCCTGCATCAGGAATTCGAGCAGGCGGAACTCGGTCGGGCCGAGATGCAGCTCGCTGCCTGAGCGGCGGACACGGCGGGTGGTGCGGTCGAGTTCGAGATCGCCGGCGGCCAACAGGCCGGCGACATGACCCGGCTTGGCGCGGCGTAGCAACGCCTGGATGCGGGCGATCAGCTCGGGCAGCGAGAACGGCTTGACGACATAGTCGTCGGCCCCGGTGGCGAGGCCGCGCACACGCTCGGTTTCCTCGCCGCGGGCGGTGAGCATGATGATCGGCACCCGCTCGGTATCGCGACGGGTCCGCAGCCTCCGGCAGAGCTCGATGCCGGAAAGGCCCGGCAGCATCCAGTCGAGCAGCACGAGGTCCGGCGTATGATCGCGCAGATGCAGCTCGGCATCGTCGCCACGCGCGACGCTGTCGACCTCGAAGCCCTCGGCTTCGAGATTGTAGCGCAGCAACAGGGTCAGCGGCTCTTCGTCCTCAACGATCAGGATGCGTGCAGGCATGTCTCACTCGGTCCCAAAGGTGTCGGGCGCCGGTCACTCACCGGTGGCGGCGTCCAGAAGGATATTGGTCGTGTCGAGCTTCGGGCGGGCTGCGTCCAAGGCTTCGCCCGTGACGAGATAGTGGATCGTCTCGGCGATGTTGGTGGTGTGGTCGCCGATGCGCTCGACATTCTTGGCGCAGAACAGGAGATGCGTGCAGAAGGTGATGTTGCGCGGGTCTTCCATCATATAGGTGAGCAGCTCGCGGAAGAGCGAGGTATAGAGCGCGTCGATCTCATCGTCGCGGCGCCAGACCTCCATGGCCTTCTGCTCGTTGCTGACGGCGTAAGCGTCGAGCACGTCCTTGAGCTGGGCCTGAACCAGGCGGCTCATATGCTCGAGGCCGACGACCGCGCGCGACGGCGGCTGGAACTGGCCGGAGATGGCGACCGCGCGCTTGGCGATATTCTTGGCGAGATCGCCGACACGCTCGATATCGGCGGCGATGCGGATGGCGGAGATCAGCTCGCGCAGGTCGTTGGCGAGCGGCTGGCGCCGGGCGATGGTGAGCACCGCCTTCTCCTCGACCTCGCGCTGCAGATTGTCGAGGCGCTGGTCGGCGCTGATGACCTTCTGCGCCAGACCGGTGTCGCGGCGCACCAGGGCGACCGTCGAATCGCCGAGCATGCGCTCCGACATGCCCCCCATCTCGGCCAGGCTGCGGCGGATCCCCTCGAGATCGGCATCATATGAGCGGACGATGTGATCAGTCATCGCGGCGTATCCTTTGTCGGCAAAGCAGTTGGAAGGCTGGGCGCCGGTTCAGCCGAAGCGGCCGGTGACGTAGTCCTGCGTCTGCTTCTTGTGCGGGTTCATGAAAATGGTGTTGGTGGCGTCGAATTCGATCACCTCACCGAGATACATGAAGGCGGTGTACTGCGAGATACGCGCCGCCTGCTGCATGTTGTGGGTGACGATGACGATGGTGAAGTCGGTCTTGAGCTGCTCGAGCAGGTCCTCGATCTTGCCGGTCGAGATCGGATCGAGCGCCGAGGTCGGCTCGTCGAACAGGATGACTTCCGGCTTCTGGGCAATGGTCCGCGCAATGCAGAGGCGCTGCTGCTGGCCGCCGGACAGGCCCATGCCGGAGGTCTTCAGCTTGTCCTTGACCTCGTCCCAGAGCGCGGAGCGGCGCAGCGCACCTTCGACGCGGTCATCGAGCTCGGATTTCGGCGGCTTCTCATAGAGGCGGATGCCGAATGCGACATTGTCGTAGATCGACATCGGGAAGGGCGTCGGCTTCTGGAACACCATGCCGACGCGCGAGCGCAGCTCGTTCACGTCGATATCGTTGCTGATGACATTGCGGCCGTCGAGCAGGATCTCGCCGGTGGCGCGCTGCTCCGGATAAAGCGAGTAGATCCGGTTGAAGATGCGCAGCAGGGTCGACTTGCCGCAGCCCGACGGTCCGATCAGGGCCGTGACATGGCGGTCCCGGAAGTCGAGATTGATGTTCTTCAGCGCCTTGTGCTCGCCGTAGTAGAAATCGAGGTTCTTGACCGCGATCCGGACGGGGGCCTCGGCATCAAGCGCTTGCGGGCTCAGTTCCAGCGTCGAAAGCATCGACTTGTTCCTTCAGATCGAACGCGACGAGGGTTTGGGGCCGTTCATTTGCCGCCCCGCACGATACGGCGGGCGATAAGCGAGAGGCACAGGATCGAGACGGTGATGATCAGCGAGCCGGCCCAGGCGAGCTGCTGCCAGTTCTCATAGGGGGCGGAGGCGAACTGGTAGATCGTCACCGGCAGGTTGGAGACGCCGCCGACGAGGCTGGGCGAGAACCAGAAATTGTTGTTCAGCGCGGTGAAGATCAGCGGCGCCGTCTCGCCGGCGATGCGCGCCAGGGCCAGCAGGATACCGGTGACCATGCCGGATTTCGCCGCCCTCCAGGTCACGCTGGTGATGACGACCGAAGGCGGGGCGCCGAGCGCAGCACCGGCTTCGCGCAACGAGCTCGGCACGAGGCGCAGCATGTCCTCGGTGGTGCGCACGATCACCGGGATCGCGATGATGCCCAGCGCCACGCCGCCGGCCCAGCCGGAATAGCCGCGAAACGGCTCGACCAGGATGACGTAGACGAAGAGGCCGATCAGGATCGACGGCGCGGAGAGCAGGATGTCGTTGATGAAACGGATCAGGTCCGCGAGCTTCGAGCCCTTGCCGTATTCGGCAAGATAGGTGCCGGCGAGCACGCCCACCGGCGTCGCCACGGCGATGCCGAGGAAGGTCAGCACGATCGAGCCGACAATGGCGTTGGCAAGGCCGCCCCCCTCGCTGCCGGGACCGGGCGTGACCTGGGTGAAGGTCGCGACGGAGAGCCCGCCGATCCCCTTCACGAGCAGCATGCCGAGAATCCAGAACAGCACGAAGATGGCGAGAAGAGTGAAGCTGGTGGCGATGATCTTCATCGCCCGATCCGCGGTGCGGCGCGCGGGGCGGACGCGGCCCCAGACCTGATGAGGCGTCGTTGCGGGCGGGGTGACGGCGCTGTTCATGGCCAGGCTCCGCTCAGAAGGACTTGACGCGCGCGACAAGGATACGCGCGATCACGAGGACGACGAAGGTGACGAAGAAGAGGATGCAGCCGAGCGCGATCAGCGCGTTGAGCTGCAGGCCCATCGCCTCGTTGAATTCGTTGGCGATGCGCGAGGCAATGGTCGAGCCGGGGTCCATGATCGAGGCCGAAAGCCGGTTGGCATTGCCGACGACGAAGGTCACCGCCATGGTCTCGCCAAGCGCGCGGCCAAGACCGAGCATGATCGCGCCGATGATCGAGACGCCGGCCTGCGGCACCAGCACATGGCGCACGACCTCCCAGGTCGTGGCGCCGATGCCATAGGCGCTCTCACGCAGCACGGACGGGATCTGCTCCAGCATGTCGCGGGTGATCGAGGCGATGAAGGGGATGATCATGAAGGCGAGGATGATGCCGGCCGTCAGGATGCCGAGCCCCGAGGGCGAGCGCGAATACAGCACGGTGCCGACCAGCGGAATGCCTTCGACGATGTTCGAGACCGGGATCTGCACATAGGCCGCGAAGAGCGGCACGAAAACGAAGAGACCCCACATGCCGTAAATGATCGAGGGCACGGCGGCGAGCAGCTCGATCGTCGTCGAGACCGGGCGCTTGAACCAGGGCGGCGCGAGCTGGGTGAGGTAGACGGCGATGCCGAGCGAGAGCGGCACGCCAAGGACCAGCGCGATCAGCGCGGTCGACAAGGTGCCGACGATGGCAGGCCAGGCGCCATACTGCTCGTTCTGAGTGTCCCAGACGCTGGACGTGATGAAACCAAGGCCGAATTCGCGGAAGGCGGGCCAGCCGCCGATGATCATCGAGGCGATGATGCCCGCGAGCAGCACCAGCACGAAGAGCGCGGCGGCCCGGCTGGCATTGCGGAAGACAATGTCGAAGGTGCCCTTTGGAGTGCGGCGAATGGCGGGCGCGCCGGGCGCGGCCATCTGGTCTGTCACGGCAGCCATCCGTGGTTACTCCGGTCGCATAAGAAGCACGAGGAAACGGGTCTCACAAAGTCGAACGCGAGGCGGGAACAACCCGCCTCGCGTCATAGCATGGATCAGAAGATCGGCTTGCCAGCCGGGTCGGTGGCGCCCTTCCAGGCGGCGCGGACCTGATCCTTGACGTTGGCCGGGAGCGGCACGTAGTCGAGATCGAGCGCGAGCTTGTCGCCGTTCTTGAAGGCCCAGTCGACGAATTTCAGCGCGGACTGCACCTCTTCGGGCTTCTCCGGCTTGGCATGGACGAGCAGGAAGGTGGCGGAGGTGATCGGCCAGGCCTGGGCGCCCTTCTGGTTGTTCAACGAGATGCCGAAGCCGGGAGCCTCGTTCCAGTTCGCATTGGCGGCAGCGGCCTGGAAGGACTTGTCGTCCGGAGCCGGGAACTGGCCGTCGGCGTTCTCGACCAGCGCATGGGCCAGTTTGTTCTGCTTGGCATAGGCGTACTCGACATAGCCGATCGAGTTCGCGACCTGCTTGACGGAGGCCGAGACGCCCTCATTGCCCTTGCCGCCGATGCCGACCGGCCACTGCACGGCCGTGTTGGTGCCGATCTTCGACTTCCAGTCCGGCGAAACGCGCGAGAGATAGTCGGTGAAGACGAAGGTCGTGCCCGAGCCGTCCGAACGATAGACCGGGTTGATGTTGGCGTCAGGCAGGGTCAGGCCGGCATTGATGGCGACGATCTTGGGATCGTTCCACTTCTTGATGGTGCCCTGATAGATGTCGGCGATGATCGCGCCGGTGAGCTTCAGCTTGCCCGGCTCGACGCCGGCAATGTTGACGGCCGGAACGACGCCACCCATGACGGTCGGGAACTGGATCAGGCCGTCCTTGGTCAGGTCCTCGCCCTTGAGCGGGGCATCGGTCGCGCCGAACGCAACCGTCTTGGCCTTGATCTGCCGGATACCGCCGCCTGAGCCGATCGACTGATAGTTGAGACCGATATTGGTCTCCTTCTTATAAGCTTCAGCCCATTTCGAGTAGATCGGGAAGGGGAAGGTCGCGCCCGCGCCGGTAATGTCGGCGGCCTGGGCAACGCCGGCCAAGCCGATCGTCGCAGCCGCGAGAATGAGAATTTTGCGCATTAGAGGAGTCCTCGTCTGGGTCGCAGTCTTTAGCAACCCCGCTAGAACACCTTCCATGTGACAGACAGATGACAGACCGTCACGTTCGCCGTCACATTGGTCAGGACGGGCTCCGCATCATCGCGCCGAGGCGCGGCAGGATCGCCTTGAAGAGGGCGCCCTTGCCGTACTCGCTCTCGATGGTGAGACGGCCGCGATGGCGTAACACGATGTGCTTGACGATGGCGAGACCAAGGCCCGTGCCACCGGCCTCGCGGCTCGCGGCCGTGTCGACACGATAGAAGCGTTCGGTGAGGCGGGGCAGATGCTCGGGCGGGATGCCTGGCCCGTCGTCACGAACGCTGACGCTGGCTTCGCTCGCGCCCTCGACCACATTGATTGCAACCACGCCGCCCTCACGGCCATATTTGATGGCGTTCTCGACGAGGTTCTCCATCAGCCGCAGCAACTCGTCGCGGTCCCCCGCGACCTGGACCGGCTGGGTCGGCGTCTCGAGCTTCAACGCCACCTTGCGCTCGCGTGCCATCAGGGTGAGCGAGTCGACGATCTCGCGCGAAATCGCGGAGAGATCGACAGGCGTGTCCGGCGCGAGATGGGCGCGCAGCTCGATGCGCGAGAGCGAAAGCAGATCGTCGACCAACCGCGCCATGCGCAGACCCTGTTCGCGCATGATGGCGAGAAAGCGGTCGCGCGCGCCGGTATCGTTGCGCGCCGGTCCCTGCAGGGTCTCGACGAAGCCGAGAAGGGAGGCGAGCGGCGTGCGCAGTTCGTGGCTGGCATTCGCCACGAAATCGACGCGCATGCGTTCCGTGACGCGCAGCTCACTCAGATCCTCGAAGGTCAGCACCACGGGATTACGCCAGACGCCGCCGGTCAAAGCTGCGATGTGGATGCGGAATGTGCGCTCGACCGGCACGCGCTCGACCAGCTCGATGACCCGGCGCCCTCCACGGCGCGAAACCTGCTCGATCGCGTCGATCAGGTCGGGGTCGCGCAGGACGAGCGTGAGCGACTGGCCGCGTTCGAGCGCCGGAATGAGCGCGCGCATCGCCGGGCTCAGTGCCTGCGCCACCCCTTGCGCATCGAGCAGCACCACGGCGGAACCCAACGCCTCGATCAGCGCTGCAGTGGCCGGCGCGTGGGGATCGACGACATCGACCATGTGAACATGCCTATCAGGAGGAAGCTGGCGCCCTCATAGGGGCTGGCACGCGCTCTGCCAATCGCTCCGGGCGAGATGCCCCCCGCACTTGCGAGGCCCCCCACAGCGCGCGGCGACACTGGGCGAAATCCACGCCATCCAGGATCTCAGCAGGAACGAAGCGCGCTTGGGTGGTCACTATCGGCGACGCGCCGGGCGCCGCGGAGGCCGAGGCTGTCTCGACCATGATCGGAATTGCGACCGGCCGCTCTCGCTCAGATCAAGAATGTATTTTCAGCCAATTATCATCGTTTTATTGAGACAACATCGGACTTGGAAAGGCTACTGATAATGATGCTCAATCGATGTAACGATGACCATCGGCATGGCCAGCCATCTTTTGGCCTTCTACGGACACTATTCGGACATGGAACTGGTCAGCCAGACCAAGAATTTGGTGGCTTGAGCCTTCCATTCTCCCTAGTCTTGTCGAGTCTTTTATGCGTCATTTTATCTTGGCTGCATGCGTTGCAGTATGCCTCCCTGCGACCGCCCAAGCCAATGTCCCCGCCGGCAAGGTTTCCTTCCAACCGCAAGTGAAGGGGTTGGGCTGCCTCAAACCGGAAACCCTGGCGATGATCAGCGAGTTGGTCGCCAAGATCGGCCCGATCAAGATCACCTCGACCTGCGGCGGTCGCCATGCCCGGAACTCGCAGCATTATAGCGGAAAGGCGATCGACTTCAGGCCACTAGCCGCCTCTACACGCAGCGCGGTCGCTGCCGCCAAGGCCCTCGCGAGCACCGGCGGCGTCGGTTCCTATTCGAACGGCATCGTCCATGCGGATGTCGGCGCGCGCGAGGCCTCCTGGTATGGGCACAAGCGCAGCAGCCGCCAGGTCGCCTACGCAGCGCGCAGCAGCCGCTAAAGCGTCGGCTTTCGAGAAAGACGCGGCAATCACAGCAGTCGGATCATCTGACCGGATACGAGATCAGGTCAGATGATCTGAAGGGGCGGCACCCTAGATATCGTGGCGCTTAATGCGGCGGATCATTTCGTGCAGCGCCAGCATCACCAGCGCCAGGATGAAGGGCAGCAGGTAGTAGATGATGCGGAAGAGCAGCAAGGCTCCAAGCACATGACCATAGGGCAGTCGGTTGAGCGCGACGAGCATCGTCGCCTCGAAGACTCCCAACCCGCCGGGCGTATGGGCGGCGATGCCGATCAGGCAAGCGAAGACATAGGCCGCCAGGAAAGCCGGATATTCCAGCCCATAGCCGCCGGGCAGCAGTACGAAGAGCACGGCGGCGGCGGCGCAGACCTCGCAGGCGCCAAGTGTCATCTGGCCTAGCGTGATGCCGAGCCCCGGCAGCGGCAGATTCCAGCCGCGGACCCGGAAAGTGCGTTCGTCGGTCGCGACCCAGACGAGATAGCCGAGGATGGCGAGCCCCGTGGCGCCACCGACGACCTGCACGACCCAGGGCGAGGTGCGCGCGAGCATCGCGACAGAATCGGTGGCATAGAACAGGCAGGCGCTGAGGATCGCGCCGAGGCCGAGCCAGAAGGTCAGGCCGGCGATAATCGTCAGGCGAGCGACCTCGGAGGCGCGCACCCCCTTGGCCGAGTAGATCCAGTAACGAACGGTGCCGCCCGTCACGATCGGGAATCCGAGCGTGAAGGACACGGAATAGCTGGTGAAGGAGGCGAGTGCGGTCGTTCGGTAGGGGATCGACATCCCCAGCCTTCTCAGCGCCAGCGCATCATAGCCGGTCAGCAGCAGATAGCTCAGCGCGGTGAAGCCGAGCGCCAGCCCGATCTGGCGGCGGCTGGCATCGGCGAAGGCACCGGCTACCTGGCCCGGCTCCATCTCGCGGATGATCAGCCAGAGGACGGCCAGTGAAGCGACGAAGATGACCGTGCTGGCAAGTGGGCCGAGCCAGCGCCAGCGACTGCGTTTGCGCAGCGGCATTCCGGGCTCGTGCGGGCCGTACGACATGCTCTCTCGTGGTCAATTGCGCGAGGTGGGAATGTGCTCGCGTCGATTGCGGACGGGAGGGCACCGCAGCGCCCCGGCCCCGACAGATAGCGCCTCGGCCGCGATCCACAAGACGGGACGACGCGGCGAATGCGCACCATGAGGCTGACGCAGGTCGCGTCGGGCCGGCATTGCGACGGCCCGACGACATCTGTCCGCTTCAGCCCAAGCTTTTGGCCAACCTCAAGTTTCTCCGGCTTGAGCCGCAGCGAAGAATGCCTCCGGCCCCTCGATCTCGACCAATTTGCGATTCTCGATCAGCCAGAAGCGATTGCCGACCGCCCTGACGAAGCTGCGGTCATGCGAAACCAGCAGGCAGCTCGCCTCATGCGCCATGAGTTCGCCCTCCAGCGCCTCCTGCCCTTCGATGTCGAGATGGTTCGTCGGTTCGTCGAGCAGGTAGAAATTCGGATTGGCCAAGCGCAAGACCAACATGGCGAGCCGCGACTTCTGCCCGCCCGAGAGCGCGCCGATCCGGCTGCTCTGCATGTCGATCGACACACCCGCCCCCGCTAGCAGGCTGCGCGCCGGCTGGTCGCCGACATCGAAGCGCCGGGTGATCACGCCGTGCGGCGTATCGCTATCGGCGAGTTCGGAAAGACTCTGACTGCTATAACCAAGAGCAAGCGACGGCGTGACCTTGATGCGCGCAGCGTCGGTTTCCGCGATCGCGTCCCTGATCAGGCCAATCAGTCGCGACTTGCCGGTCCCGTTGCGGCCCAGCAGCACGATCCGGTCACCCTGGGCGATCGACCGCTTGCCGGTCTTGAACAGCGGCGCCCCATCCGGCGTCTCGACGGAAAGATCGTCGAGGGTCACCAGGACTTTGGCATGCGTGCCGCGATTGGCCAGCCTGATCGCGCCCGATGAGCGCTCCTGATAGCCAGGCCTCGCCGCCTCTTCCAGGCGCTCGGCCCTTTGCCTGAGCTGCTTGGTCTTGACCACGAGGAGGTCGCTGCCGGAATTGATCCCGATATTGTTCAGCTTCGCCGCCTGCCGGCGCAACTGCTGCGCCGCCTTCATCTCGCGCTGGTAGCGACGCTCCTCCGAGGCGTCGACCTCATCCAGCGCGGCGCGCGCCCGCGTATAGGGCAGCGCGAAGACCGGTGAGCTCTCCAGCCTGAGGAACAGCGTGCGATTGGACACCGCGTCGAGGAAGGCGCGATCATGACTGGAGATCACCACGGGCACGTCGCGCGGCAGACCGTTCAGCCATTCCTCGAGTTGGCTGATCCGGGCGAGGTCGAGRTGGTTGGTCGGCTCGTCGAGCAGCAGCATGTCGGGATCGGTCACCCAGACGCTGGCCAGCATGGCGAAGCGTTGCCAGCCGCCGCTCAGCTGCGACAGGGGGCGCCGGCGAAGCGCCTCGGGAATTTCGAGCGCCTCCAGCGCAACGTCGACGCGCCAGGATTCCGTCTCGGCCTGCTCCATCGGGAGCGCGCGACGGACGAGGTCATAGAGGGGCAACGCCAGCAGCCCGGCGGGAATTTCCTGCTCGACATGGCCGACGCGAAGTCCGCGCGACCGCGTGATCTCGCCAGTCGTAGGCTCATGGGAACCAGCAAGGCAGCGCAGCAGGGTGGATTTACCCCGGCCATTGGCTGCGACGAGGCCGAGGCGATCTCCCGCCCCGATCGCAAGATTGAGATTGGAAAAGAGCGGCGCACCGAGCGTGACGCCAAGTTTGCGGGCGTTGATCAAAGCCATAATCGTTCTCTGGACTGCGCGAGCCGTTGTCCGGCATCCAGGAAAGGCGCGTTCCACGGCCTTGAGGATGCGGATGCCGGATGCCTGTGCGGCGTCAGCTCGTTGGGTTGGGAGAGGCGCAGTTCACCGGAGCCATGAGGCTCGACGCTGCGCCGCCACGAAGGGCAGACCGGAAGAGAACCGTTGAGCGATCGTCTTTGGGTCAGCCCTGCAAGACAGCTTGCAGGGCCTGAACGGGGCCACGCTGACGATGGTGACGAAAGAACGTAATCACGCAGCCCCCCTTTCTCGAGTGAACGATGGCAACAGCCCTAGCGCCGTTCCAAATCGTTCGCAACTGCGGCTTGCCTCAGGCAGTCTTGCGGAAAACGCGCAGCGTCTTGAACAGGCCGACCTCCTCGACCGGGCGCGACTTCGCCCAATCCGCAATGATCGGCTCGGCCGAGGCATAGGCGAAGGAGCCGGTATAGAACAGGATATAGCCGCCGGCGTCAGTCTGGTCGGTGAAGAGCTGCATCACCTCGAGATCGGTAAGCGCGCCATAGGCATCGTTCTTCTCGCTGCGGAACTCGCAGGAATGGAACAGGGTGACGATATCGAAGCGCGGCAGCAGCTTTGCGTTGCTGGTATAGATGTCACCGAAATAGGCGGAATAGGTCTTAGTGATCGAGGGGTTCTCGGTCGCCAGCTTGACGAAGGCATCATATTCCTTGGGCGAAGCGGTGATGCCCAGCACCGTGCAGTCGAGCTCCGGCTCGGCACAGCGGATGCCGATATAGTGATGCCCGCCGGTCCCGAAATGATAGATGCGCTTGCCGGTGAGGCTCTGCTCCTCGAGCCATTCGACGAAATGCACGTCACAAGGGCACTGCTCGACCCGCAGGCCCCAATAGACGTCCCAGATGTTCAGCATGCGATCAGCTCCGTTACAGGCAGGTCCGTCATACCTGCGGCATGAGGCAAGGCGGGCTTGGTCGGGCCCGAGGTACAGGGTTTCGCGGCAAGGCTGACCGAAACGACCGTCATGTCAGGCCCCGCTCCACCACACTGGCCCGCAGGGCGGGCGTGCCATCCGGATTGGCCATCCGCGCCACGCCGCCGGCCCGCTTCATCACGAGATGGTGGCTGGCGGCCTCCGCAAAGCCAGGGCTCTGGCCCATCAGCAGGATGATGGCGCCGGGCCGCACGGCTCGCAGCTCGGCGATGAGCTCGAGCGCAGTGTCGGTTTCGAGGGCGCTGGTGGATTCGTCGAGCAGGAGCACGTCAGGCGCTTCGAGTTCGGCGCGGGCCAGCGCCAGGCGCTGCCTGTCGCCCGTCGCCAGGAGCTTGTCCCAGTCGCGATGCTCGTCGAGGCTCGCGGCGAGCGCAGAGAGCCCGTAACGGCGCAAGGCATCGGCAAGCGCATCGCCTGGACGGGTCAACGCCGTATCAAGAATCGTGCGCAGGCTGCCTTCGCTCAGGTGCAGGCTGTGCGGCACGACGGTCACCCGCGCTCCTTCCGGCAGGGAAATCTCGCCTCTGCCCCAAGGCCAGAGACCGGCGAGCGCCTGGATCAGCGCCGATTTGCCGAGCCCGAGTTCGCCCGAAAGATGCAAGGTCGCGCCGGCCGGCAGGGAGAAGCTGAGATCGGCGGCCAGGTTGCGGCCATCGCGATCGGTCAAGGTGACATCCGCGAGACACAGCAGAGTGTCAGGGCTTTGCTTCACGGTCAGATGATCATCCGGCCGGCTCTGTTCGACACGGTCGAGCGCGTCGGCCAGTTCGTTGACGCGCCGCGCGGCGGCCAGCCACTCGGCGATGCGCATGAAATTGTCGAGCACCCAGTTGAAGGCGTTCTGCACGGCGACAAAGGCGGCAGCGACTTGAACGACCCCGCCGAGCGACATCTCGCCGGAGAGATATTTCGGCGCGGCCAGCAGCAACGGAACGACCGGAACGAGCGCGCCGCTGCCATTGGTGATCCAGGTCAGCCTGCCGCGCTGGCGGATCATGGCGAGCCAGCGCTGCGCCAGGCTGTCATAGGTGCGCGCAACGGCGCGACGCTCGCCTGCCTCGGCGCGAGCGAGCGCGATCGGCTCGCCATGATCGCGAATGCGCATCAGGGCGAAGCGCAACTTGGCTTCGCCCTCGTTTCGAGCCGCAACGAGGCGCGGCAGCCGGCGGCCGACAACGGTGATCAGAAGCGAAACCAGCACCGCATAGAGGATTGCCGCCAATACGAGATAGGCCGGGATGGTGATCGCCCCCGAGCCGGCCGGAATCGTCAGCGCGCCCCCGATCTCCCAGAGGATCTCGATAAACATCACGATGGTGATGAAAGCCGACAGCAGACCTATGGCAAAATCGACGAGCGGTTCGGTTGCCCAGCGCACATCGTCGGCGATGCGATATTCGGGATTGGCCGGCTCGTCATTCGAGAGGCTCAGACGGAAGAAGCGTCGCTCTCCAACCCAGCCGTCAGCGAGCTTCGCCGTTACCCATTGCCGCCAGTGCACCTGGAGCGTCTCGCGCGTGACCAGGATGGCGACGCCGATACCGGCGACGATGAGCGCGAGCACCGGAAAGACCGCCATGGCGGTCAGCGCGCTCTCCGTGTCTTTCTTCTCCAGCGCATCGAAGAACCAGCCGTTCCAGCGATTGACGGTGACATTGACGAAGACGCTGAAGATGATCGATGCCGCCAGCGACAGCGTCCAGAACCAGGCCTTGCCACGGGTCGTTCCACGCCAGAAACCGCCGGTCAAGCCGGCAAAGCGCCAGGCGACCTGCCGATCGGAGGGCAGGCTTTCGGCAATGCCAGGCGCTTCGACTGACTTCAGCAAGAACGATGATCCCCCCGGATCGGAACAACACACGTCCACGCCCGGGTTTTCCCGATTGCCGCACACGCCTGCCAGCATGGCGCCTATCCTGCGCTCGATGAACCAAGGCTGAATGATTCTGACCTTGCGGCACCGATGCCACCCCGCAGTTTCGAACTGTTCTATTTATTCAATGAAAACAATACGTTGCACTACAACCCCCTCGCGCCTACTGAATTTCGCCATGTAAGAATCGGTCACGGCGAGGCAACGAGATGGGCGAGATTTCTGCAGGGGACGTAGTTGCGGCAATCGGCCGGAGCGACGAACTCATCATCCAGGAAACGCTGCGGACCAAGGCGACCACGCTCGAACTGCGTCGGGCGCTCGCCTTCGCAAAGGGCCCCGCCAATGCAAGCCCGGCCGCCTATCAGGCGTTGCCGGCGCGGATGCAGCGTCTCGTCGACCTGCTGACTGCTGCGCTCGAGGGATCGGCGCAGCCGCTCGGTCCCGCCCAAGGTGAGAAACCCAACCATCGGCGGGAGGACGCCCACCGTGCCGCTTGAACTGATCCATGACGAGAACACCGAGGCCGCCCGCGCCGCGCTGCGGCAGGTGGTTATGACGGCATTCTGCAACGCCTTGCACGATTCCCAGCTCGCCCCGATGACCGTGATGCGGCTCGCCGCCGAGGCAATCGGCTCGATCTATCGCGAGGTCTCCGATGCCCATCGCCATGAGGACGCTTGTCCATGCGGCTGGCGGCCGAGCCCGGAGCAGGATATCGACGCCCTGCAGGTGGCCCTGGCGCGTCTGGCAAGACCGGCGCCGATCCCCGATCTGAGGCTGGTCGAGGTTGCCGGCCGGGCTTAGATCATCGGTGATCTGAGTCTTCGGGTTTGCATCGGCTTTCCCGAAGGCCGCAATCCACTTTTCGGAACGATGCTTCAAGCGCGGGCACGCGCGAAAGCGCCAACGATCGAGGACGTGAGGACATGAACCAGAGCCAGGCGGCCCTTGCCGCAGCGCCCGGGGATGGCGAGACGCTGCTGCGCCTGCTCGAAACGCGCCGCTCGGTCGGGATGACGATGCTCAGCGAGCCGGGCCCGGATGCTGCAGCGCTGGCCCGCATCCTGACGATCGCCGCCCGCGTGCCCGATCATGGCGTGCTCGAACCCTGGCGCTTCATCGTGCTTGCGGGAGAAGCGCGCAAACGGGCAAGCGAGCGTGTCTCGCGGCTCTATGCCACCGAGAACGCGGCGATGGATGCCGAGAAGCGTGAGAAATTCACCGGGATCATCGGCCGCTCGCTGACCTATGCGCCCCTGATCGTCTTGGTCGTCAGCAAAAGCGACCCCGAGGCGCGCGTCCCGGTCTGGGAGCAGGATCTCTCCGCCGGGGCGGTCTGCATGAACCTGCTCACCGCAGCCCACGCGCTTGGCTTCGGCGCGAACTGGCTCACCGGCTGGGCCGCCTACAGCCCCGGCGTGCACGCCCTGTTCGGGCTTTCGAGCGGCGAGAAGCTCGCGGGCCTCGTCCATATCGGCACGGCGAAGGAAGCGCCGACCGAGCGCCGGCGCCCCGATATCGACGCGATCACCACCGTGTGGACGGGGACGGACTGACCCTGTTCCCGGTGAGTCTGCGTCAGACCAGCGCCGGGCTGGCAGTCGCGCCGATCGTCTGACCGAGATAGCTGCGCTCGAAGGTCTCCATCACCGTCGCCACCATCTTGCGGGCGACATGGAGTTGGTCCTCCTCGAAAGCGATGGCACGCGGCGAGTTCAGGACGATCTCGTAGCTCGGGAAGTAATCGACGAAATCGAAGCGCCGGTAGAGCTCCTCGGCGACGGCGCGCAGCACCGATTTCGAGGCGCTGTTGGCCACGATGACGTCGGCATCCTTGAACGTCGCGCCTAGCGGCACTGGCGAAACGGTGACGATGAAACGCATCTCCGGATGGCAGTGCTCGCGGATCAGCGTGATCGCGCCGAGCATGTCGTTCAAGGTCGCCTCATAGCCGTAGTCGACGAAGCGGAAGCGCTCGGGCATGCGCGAGAGCCAGGTCGGGCCGGGGTGGATATTCATGGCGAGCCCGGTCTCGGAGTCGAGCCAAGTCTCGGTCAGCCCGAGCGTGAAGAAACAGATCCGCGCGTCCCTGATTCGCGAGGTCGCGGCCGTCAGGCGCTTGCGGTTGGCAAGCGCGGTCTGCTGGTCGAGCAATCTCAGGCCGCTGGCGTGCGGATCGAACCACTGGTCAGGGGCAAGCTCGATCAGCCCTTCATTCGGATAGGGTTCGTCGAGCAGGACGCGCTTGAGCTCATGCGTCATGGACCGCACCGAGTACTTGTTGAGCGCGCCGCGACTCAAACTTCCGCGCGCCGCACCACCGCCGCGGCCCGTCGCCTCGTTCCAGCTCTCGAAATGCTCAGCGGGAACGCCATGGCCTTCGAGCAGGAGCGACAGCCCACGCATCATCAGGACGTTCTCGACCTCGCGCGCGAAGCAGGAGCCCATCGTAAAAATCGGCCAGGCCGGATCGATCTGGAACTTCGGCTTATGCTCGACCGAGAGATAGTTGCCGGTCGTCAGTCGCTCCTTGGCCATGCGCTCGGGCTTGCCCGAGATCCAGCCGCGCACCGGATTGCCGCGCATGATCGTGAGCGCGGTGCCCGCGTCGTATTCGATCTTCATGGTCTGCTCCTGCCGCTCCTGGCCGTCGACACCATGCCGCCGACCTCTTTCAGGGTGTTCGGTTCAGGCGCCCCCACAGCTTACGCGCTGCGGGGAAGCTCGCCCTCCCCCTTCAACAATCAGGGTTCAGGACAACGGGTCAGCCTCACATCCGGTGGGGAACGCCGTTCCTGTCGAGGAAGTCACGCATGCGGTCGTAGGAGGCGGCATAGCTCTTCGCGAGCGTGTTGAGCTGCGCTTCCTGATAGACGGCTCGCCACCCGCCTTCGGCGAGGGCGGACTCCGGCACGACAGGGATCTTCAGGGTCTCGGCCAGCTCCTGGCTGCGCGTGTCATAGGCGACGAGAACGCCCGGCACGCCCTGCGCCACCGCCGGCAGCACGCCGTGGACGCGGTAGCCGACCGCAAGATCGAGCCCCTGCGCAAACGCGTCATAGCGCTCGACATCGAAGAAGGTGAAAAGCTGTTTCTCGTAGATCCGGCGCATCGCCGCATCATCGGCGCCGCTCCACCAGCCGGTGTGAACGAACTCGGCCACCGCCTTCTCCATCGCCTTCTCGTCGCGCAGGAAGAAGGCTTTCTCCTCCTGCTCGCCATGCGAGGACATCACCATCTCGCTCTGGCGATCGACCTTGAGAAGCGCGGCCTTCTGGTTGCGCAGATAGGCCTCCGGGTCGGCGGTATAGCTCTTGTCCGCCTCGCGCCTGAGGCTGAAGGCGACCTTGCGGATCTCGCGCTGGTCCGGAACCCGGATGGCGAGATCGCGCTTGCGGGTCCGAAAGATCGAGGGGCAGCCGACCACCTCGACATTGCGAATGCCGTTATGGCGCAGCGTCTCGGCGCTGAAGGCGCCGCGCACGCCAATGGCGGCGCAGCGGTCGGAAACGATCTGCCAGAACCGCTTCGAGGCGTCCGGCAGTTCAATGGCGCGGTTCTGGCTCGCCTGCGCGCCGACGCCGATGGCGTAGACCGGCAGCTTGACCTTCTCCAGCACCTCGACGGCACGGAACCACTCCATCTTTTCATGGATGAAATTCGAGCCGCGGACGAAGACGTAGTCGAACTCGCTGGCATAGCGCTCGATATCGGCCTCTGTCGGATTCATGATCTTCATCGGCTCGAGATGCGCATAGCGCAGCAGCTTGAGCGTCGAGTCGAAGACGATCATGTCGCCGATGTTGAAATAGTCGGAGAGTAGCTTCTCCATCGGTGCCCGGTACCAGCGCACCTTGTCGTGCTCGTAGACCTCTCCGGCCGGGTAGATCACCAGTGCGCGCAGCTTTTTCTCGGTCGCGATCGGGGCGAGGCCCGAGCCGGGCGCGATCTTGCCGCTCTCGGCATCGAGCACCGCAATCTCGCGCGGCCGACCGTCCGCGAGCCTGGGCAGCGGGATGGTGAGCTCGGCGACGACGGCATCGCCGGTTATCACCGCGCCCGGCTGGATCGTCGCATAATCCTGGCCGTCGAGCCGCAGGCGCAGCGCCGGCCAGGCCCCATCGGGACGCCTCGCGACGGAGACGACGATCTCGTTCGTTGTGGCACGCAGAATTTTCAAGGCTGGTCCTTCACGATGTGAATCTTGACGCGGACGAGGTCGCGCTCGGGACCGAGCTTGCAGTCCTTCACCCGCATCCGGGTCATGAACAGGAACGCCTCGTCCCCGGTCGTTTCGAAATTGCGCGAGGTGGAGTCGGGGTCGGCAACCGCGCCATAGGCGTAGCGGGTCGTGTCAGCGCAGTTCTTGCTCCACATCGTCGGATGCACGACGAGCGTCTGCAGCGGCGACCAGCGCAGCAGATCCGCGGACCAGCTATAGGCGACGCGGCCGCCCGCGATCCCCTGGCTGGGGTCGGGACCGAGATGGAGCACCGCCAGATAAAGTCCGCTCGGCTCGTGCTTCGTGACGGAGCCGACCGTGGTCGGCAGTCCCTTGAGCGGCTGGCAGGGCTTCGCCTGCGACAGGTCCTCGCGATAGGGATCGACCGCGCGCACCGTGTAGTCGGTGCCGTCAAAGGCCCGCCACGAGGCGGCATCCTTGATGTCGGTGCTGCGGAACAGGCAGACGCCACCCTTCTGGCCCTCGCCGCCGGTGGTCGCGATCAGCGCATACCAGGCGCCGTCCCGCTCGATGATGTTGGACGGGTTGAAGAAACCGCGATGGCGCCCCTGGCCGACATCCTGGCGGAACGCCGGCGCGGCGACGAGCTGGCGCGGCTCTGCGCTGAAATGGCGCCCGCCATCAGTCGAATGCGCTGCCGTTACGACATTGTACCAGCAGCTCATCCTGTCCTTGAAGCGGCAGGCATTGCCGTAGCGGTCGGCATGGTATTCCGCATGCATCAGCCCGAAGACGTCGCGACCGTCGCTGGTCCATGTCGCGGTCAGCCAGTTCTTGTCGCTGAACTCGCTCGGGTCCGGACTGCTCTTGGCCTCGAAGGAGACCGAACAGGAAATCCCGATCCGGTCGAGGCTGGGGCCGGCCATGGCGCGGTTGCGGTAATTGCTGGCGAAGGCGACCACCGCGCCGTTCTGATTGCGGAAGGCCCGCAATGGCGCGTCTGGAATATGCCATTCCTCGCAGCGCTGGCGCGACCAGGCGTAGACGGTCTCCTCCGTGGCGCCGGGAACGATCTCGACGCGATAGCCGGGAGCCTGCGCAAATGACAGGTGCGGAACGGCGAGCAGCGGCAAGGCCGCCAGCGTGGCCGCAAGGATGGTGCGTTCCACCATCAGGCCACCTTTCGTTCGGCCTCGGGAATGGCGGGGGCGACCGCCGCCCTGACCGCCGGGGCGCGCATCTTGGTGTCGACCTTGTTCTCGACCAGGAAGTCGCGCATCGCGGCGTAGACCTGGGCATAGGTCGTGTTGAAGCGGTCGAACCGCGCCTGATCCCAATGCTCCTCCAGCCTGAAATCCTGGCCGGAGAAAACGTCGAAGCTCGGGATCTGGAAGGTCTCGGCGAACTCGACCGTGCGGCTGTCATAGGTGAAGTAGATCGAGGGCGTGCCGTTGGCGAGCGCCATCAGGTTGCCGTGCAGCCGGTAGCCCAGCACGAGGTCGAGGCTGCGTACAAGATTCTCGTAATCGGCAACCACGTCCGAATAGAACATCCGGCCGCGATAGAGCGCCTCCATCGCCTCATCGAGGTACCAGGAGGTGGCCCACTCGTTTCCGCGCAGCGCCGCCATCGCCTCCTCCTTCTGCTCCGGCGTTCCCAGCGCGAGTTTCTTCTCCTCGATCTCGCCCTGCGCCATCAGCGTCGCCTCGAACCGGCCCGCCAGCGACTTCACGAGGTCGCGGTGGAAGGTGAGGTAGCGCTTGATGTCCTGCGCATAGGTCGGCGAGACCTCGCGCCGCAGCGTGATGCCGACCTTCTTCACGCTGTCGAGCGCAGGCAACTTGATCGCGAGATCCGGCCTGTTGGCGCGGAACGCCGTGGGGCAACCGATGATCCGGACATTCTTGATGCCGATCTCGTTGAGAATCTCGGCCGAATAGGTGCCGCGCACGCCGAGCGAGGCGGTCGAATCCGCCATCAGCCTGAGCACGGTCTTGGTGTCCTCGCTGAGCTCCAGCTTGCCGCTGACCGGCGCCTGCGCGCCAATGCCGAAGGCGATGACCGGTATCTTTAGCCGGCGCAGCACATCGGCCGTCTGGTTCCATTCCATCTCGGCATGGACATAGTTCGAACCGCGCAGGAAGACGTAGTCGTATTCCGCGTTCAACCGGTCGATCAGCGCCATGTCCGGATTGGCGATCGGAAGGACGTCGAGCTTCTCGAAATTCAGCAGCTTCAACGAGGAGTCGAAGACGAAGGCGTCGCCGATATTATGGTAGTGGTTGATATGGCTCGCGAGATCCGCGTGCTGGTACCAGCGCACATTGTCATGGTCGTAGACCTCTCCCGATGGGATCATGACGAGGATGCGGGCCATGGTTCTGTCTCCCCTGGTTTTCGTGTCGGCTTCTTCTGGCATCAGGCGATCATCGGCGTGGCCGCGCGGCTGGCCGGAACCGGCATGCCGCGCTGCTCGATCAGGCGCTGGTAGAGCGCGATATGCTGGGCGGCGCAGTCGATATGGGTGAGCGGACGGGTGATCCCGGCGCGCAGGCGCGACCAGAGATCGGGCTCGCTCAGGGCGCGCGTCATGCAGTCGACCAGATCCTCCGAGCTGCCCGAGCGGAAATGCAGGCCGTTGACCTCGTCGACGATCTTCTCGGCCATGCCACCGATATTGCTCGAAAGGATCGGGCGGCCGTGGAAATAGGCCTCCTGGATCACGATCGGCGAGTTCTCCCACCAGACCGAGGGCATCACCACCCAGTCGACCGAGCGCATCAGGTTCGGCATCTCGTGGTTCTGGAAGGCACCGCAGAAACGCACCCGCCGGCCGGCATTCTCGACGAGTTCGGCGAACTTCTTCTTGTAGGCCTCGGGCTGGCGCTCGAGATTGCCGCCATAGACGAGCAGGATGGAATCCTCACCCCAGACGGCTTCCGGGATGCGGGTGACCGCATCGATCAGCACATCCGCCCCCTTGTAGGGCGTGAGCTGGCCGAAATAGGCGAAGCGCGAACGCCGTGCCGTCTTGTCCGGCAAGGGCCGGGGCGGTGCGACCTCGGCAACGTCGATGCCGTTCTCGATCACCGAGAAGCGATCGGCCGAGAGGCCCCAATCCTGGTAGCGCTCGGCCAGGAAGCGGCTCGGCGAGATGAAATGATCGGCGAGATTGAGCATGCCCCGGATGAAGGTCTCGCGCGCCAGGAAGCGGCCGGGCGCGATATCCGGGAAGCAGGCATTGCAATCGGTCGGCGAGGCCCGGTAGCAGAGCTTGAAAGCGCCGGTCTTCACCATCTGGCCGTGATGATGGCAGATGCTGAGATATTCGTGGAAGGTCACCACGATGAGAGCGTCGGGCAGCGTGTCCCGCACCGCGAACAGGCATTCGAGCCCGAGCCCGATGAAATGGTGGAAATGCACCACATCCGGCTTCAGGTCGCGCAGCACGCGGACGAAATCGCGCTCAATCTCCTCGGTGTTCCGGTTCGAGAGCAGGAAGTGATCGTATTCCTCGGCGTAGTAGAGTAGCTCGCCGCCGCGCTGGCGCAGGCTCATCAGTGCCGTACCGGCGTGACGCGGCGTCGGCGAGCCGACACGGGCAAGGTAATGCGCGTCGAGGCCTTCGCTTGCCTGCAGGCCCTTGTGCAGATTGTAGGAGGCGATTTCGGCGCCGCCGAGAGACAGGGTCGGGTGTCCATGGGACACGACGAGTACGCGCATCATCATCCTCGCATGTTCGAAACGGCCAGCGCCCAGCGACGGTCGAAGCTGGAGCGGTCGGCGAGCTGGGCAAGCGAGACCAGATGCGGCCGCGCCATCTCGCCATCATCGACGACGTAAACCTCGACCTCCGGCACCCAGAGCGAGGGGAAGCCGTTCATCCTGAGCTTCAGGCAGAGATCGAGGCCCTTTTCGGCCGTCGTGAAGTAGTTGCGGGCGAAGCCCCCGGCTTCGATGAAGGCGGCGCGCGACATCACACAGCATTCGGTGGCGCCGGCCGCGACTTCCATCGGACCGAGATTGCCGATCGCCTCCAGGGGATAGCCGACGAAGCGATTGAAGACACGCCGGCTCGGCCCCTCCCCTTCCATCCAGGCGCCGGCCCAGCGGATCGAGTTGTCTTCGAAAAGCAGCGTGGGGCTCGCGACGCATTGTCCGCCACGCGCCTTGAAGGCGCTCTCGAGCCGGCCAAGCCAACCGGGCATGCGGATCTGCGCGGCCCCCGAGAGTAACGCGATGGTCTGGAAGCGGCAGGCGCGCGCGCCGGCCTCCATCGCGTCGCAGGCGTCCTCGACCCCATCGACGAGCGCAAGCCGCACGGCGAGGCCGTAGAAGCGAGCAAGCCGGCGTGCCTCGGCACCGACCCGGTCAAAGCTCTCGCCGGGGACCGCGAGCACGATAGGCACCGGGCGTATCTCGGGGTCGATCGCGAGCAGGGCGAAGAGCGAGGAGAGCTCGCGCTGGCGATGGTCGAGGCCGATCACCAGCCCCAGATTCGCATCAGCCTTGAAGGCGCCGATATCGATGGTCTCGATCACGCGCGGCGGGGCGATCTCGGCGGCCTGCAAGGCGGGAGCGATCTGGCGTTCGACCACCGAGGCTGCGGTCGAGGATTTCGGATCGAGCAGCGCGAAGACGCGTTCGAGCGTCCGCCGCGGCTGGCCGCGCCCGGCCTCCAGGGGCAGGAAGGCAGGGCCGGATCCCTCGATCTCGAACTCGAGATAGAGCGGCTGGCCGGGCTCAGGCGTGAGCTTCGGTGCGAAGACGATGAAGCCGTGGCTGTTGCGCCGGCCGCCGAGCATATGGGCAAAGCGCGGATCGCCTGCAAAGGCATCGGCGACGTCCGGACGCGACACGCGTGTCCAGACGCGGTCGAGCACGCAGGATTGGCTTCCGGAGCGCAGCGTCACCGCGCTGACATGACGGTCCGGATCGAACAGCCAGCCGATGATCAGGGTGCCGGTGCCCTCCACGATGGTCGCGTCGTCGATGCCGGCCCGCACCGGCGCCTCCAGCAATGCGACCGTGTCCCGGCCATCGAAGCGCTGCGAGGCACGCCGGAGCTTGTCGGACGTCGCCTGCGGCGCGCTGCCGCGCTGCAGCCCGTCGCGCAAATGGCCGGGAACCGTGATCGGTTCGAGCAGGACATGGCGCTCATAGACATCGAGCGCGCGCCAGCCATCCGTGGCGCGGAAGAACAGCCGCTCGATCTCGCTGGGATGGCGGATCTGGCATTCTTCCAGCAGGCCGAAGAAGCCTCGCGCGCCGTCGGCAAGATCGTCGCGCTCGAAGGTTCCTGCCTCCAGAACGGCGAAGGACAGCCCGCCATGGGCGATCAGCAGCTTGGTCCGGCCTGCCGTGAAATCGGAGGTCCAGCCCTGAATGAAAACGCCGTCGTCGATCGGCCCCATGACCTCGACGAAGCCGCCGGGCTTGGCGATCGACTGGAGCAGCATCGAGGCTGCGCGCAGGCGGCGTGGATTGGGTTTTCCGGCGAGCAGGATCTCCAGGAGCCCGTCGACAACCATCGGGAAAGCCTGCCCCGAATCCTCGGCAAGGCCGGCAAGGAAGGATTGCAGCGGCAGCGGCTTCGACGCCAGCACGAGGCGCAGCGGCCGGCCGGGGCGACCGAGCAGCAGGGCGCCGGAACCGGAGCGGTCGGTCGCGGGCGCGGGTGCGAGGCAAAGGAAGCCGATGGCTGCCGAGGCTTCGGCCTGCGGCCGGCGCCAGGTCAGCGCCATGGTCTCGGCCTTGTTGCGCGGATTGCCGTCGACGGCGACAGGCACCTTGCCCGGCATCGCGTCGCAGGTGCTCATGATCAGGATGGCGTTCTCGCCGAGCGGCGTCCAGGCGACGGTCGGCGCCGGGCTGATCCGGGTCTGATCGGGGACGATCACTTCACTCATCGCATCACCGGTCCAGCAGGATCAGGGTCAGGGTCACGAAAGACATCAGCGCGGCGAGCCCGGAGAGCGAGCCGAGCAGGATGGTCGCCTGCCGCATCGGGCGCTGCGCCTCCTTGCGGATCGTGACCAGGCGCTCGTCGAAGCTGCGTAGCGTCGCATCGAAACGGAGCTGGAAGACATCGAGCTCGGCCAGGCGCTGGGAAATATGGTCGGCGCGCGCGGCCTCCGCGGCCTCGTCGCGCTGTACACCGCTGCCTGCCATGCGCGTCGTCATCTCGTCGAGTTTCTCGACGAGTTCCTTCTGGGCGAGCTGCCCACGCCGGTTGAGCGCGATCAACGCCTCGACGCGATCGAAGAAGCGCGCAAGCGGCACCGCGATCGCAGCCTCGGCTGCGAGCTCGGCCGGCGGCGGCAATCTGAGCTCGAGCTCGACATCCGTGCTCGGAGAGACGCCGACGATGCTCAGTCGATCGCGGGCTGCGACCAGCGTGTCATCGAGTTCCATCGCAAAGGCATGGCGCCCGTCGCCAATGCCGTTGCGGCGAAGGTCGATGCGGCTCTGGTCGGCGACGGCTTCCATCGCAACCCGCCCATCAAGCTTGAGCCGGACCTTGAGCCGCTCCTCGGGACGGGTCTCATCCCAGATCCAGCCATGCAGGCGGTTGCCGTCGAGGGCATCGACACGGCCATTGAGGCGCGCCGGCACGACATTGGGCAGCCGCTCGGTTCCGTCGGGATCGCGCATGACCGTCATGCCGCCTCCGCGAGTGTGAGCCTGTCGAACAGCGCGAGATGCGCCGCGGTGCATTCAGCGATGGTCGGCTGGGGCCGGATGCCGTCGACGAGGCGATCCCACAGGCCCTTCTCCTCGACCGCGCGCCGCAAGGTGCGGGCAAGCTGGGCCGGATCGCCCGGGCGGACATGCAGCCCGTCGATGCCGTCCCGCACCATCTCGGCCATGCCACCGATACCGCTGGCGATGACGGGGCGGCGGTGCTGGAACGCCTCCTGGATGACGAGCGGGGCATTCTCCCACCAGATCGAGGGCATCACCACCCAATCGATCTCGGCCATCAGCTCCGGCATCTCCTCGCGATGATAGGGGCCGCAATGGGTCACCATGCCGTCCGAGGCCGCGAGCGCCGCCTCGAACTCCGCAATGAAGGCCTCGCTCTGGAACGGGGCCCCGCCATGGATGCGCACTTCGAAGCCGCGCAGGCCCGAGGCACTGAGCAGCGAGGCTGCCTTGACCAGCTCCAGCACCCCCTTCCAGGGATTGACGTTGCCGAAATAGCCGAAGCTGGCGCGGGGCCCGCGCTTGGCCCGGTGCGGTGCCGGTTCGCGAGCCGGGCGCGCGTTCTCGATGACGTCGATGCGGTCGCCCGCCAGCCCCCAGTCGACATAGCGCTGGCGCAGGAAGCGGCTCGGCGCGACGAACTGATCGACCGCTGCAAGATGGGTCTTCAGGAAGCGCTCGCGCAGCAGGAAGCGGTCGGAGCCGATTCCGGGAAAGCAGCCCCGGCAGCGTGTCGGAGAGGCCGCGGTGCAGCGCTCCTTGTCGGTCGGCCGCACCATCAGCCCGTCATTATGGCAGATCGGGTAATAGTCATGCAGCGTCATCACGATCTTCACCGCCGGCAGGAGGCGCCGCGCCAGCGTCAGGAACTCGGCCCCGATCAGCACGAGATGGTGGATGTGAATCACATCCGGCCGGTATTCCTGAAGCAGGCTGGCGAGATCCTGGAGTGTGCCGTAGTGATCGATCTGGCTGAGATAGAAGCGGTCGAAATGGCCACTCCACAGCAGGACATCGCCATCGGTTCCGGTAGCCTGCAAGGCCGTGCCGGGATGCGCCTCACGGTGGATCGCGTTGGTCGCGCCGAGGAAGAGCACGTCGCAGCCCTGCTCGCGATAACCACCGGCGAGGTCATGAGCCAGAATCTCGGTGCCACCGGGATGCAGATCGGGATGGTTATGCGCGACGACGAGGATGCGGCGGCTCATCGGCTGCGCTCCGGCTTGGTCGCGATCAGCACGTCCTGGTAATGTGGTGCGTTGATGCCGCGCCAATGGCCGCGTCCAAGGCTCTCGACGAGCAGCCCGGCAGCTTGCGTCTGCGCGATCAGGAACTCCTCCTCGATGCCGGCGGCAGCGAGCGGTGCCTCCTCGATCGCGTACCAGCCCGGCCCATCACGCCAGCGCTTGAATTTCAGGCGTTCCTGTCCCGTCGGCTGCCCGTCAATGGCGAAGGCGGTCAGGAACAGGCGTCCGCCCGGCGCAAGCAGGCGGCAGGCCTCCTTGAGGTAGACCGTCAGTTCCTCCGGCGGCAGATGCGTCGCCACAGAGACCATCGTGATGAAATCGAAGCTCTGGTTCGCGAAGCCGAAAGCGACTTCGGTGCCGGGCAGCGAACCCTGCGGATTGTAGAGGGGGTGAGCGATGTCGAGCCGCTGAAAGCGGAAGCGTGGGTAGACCGGCGTGATCGTCTGGGCACACCAGAGGATGCCGTCCATCACGGGGTCGACGCCGTCATAGCTCGCTTTCGACGGATCGAGATACTGCGTCAGCGGCACCGCCATGCGGCCGATGCCGCAGCCGATGTCGAAGACACGCTCCGTCGGCTTCAGGCGGCCGATCCGGACGTAATGGCCCAGGAATTCCGCGCCGATCTCGCGGTAGTCGCCGTCACCGACAAAAATGTTCTCGGCCGGCGGATGCGGCAGGAAGCGGTTGGTACGGATATGGTCGAGCAGCCAGTCGAATTCCTTGCCGGGGGGGCTGAGGATCGCGCCCGGGCTGGGCTCTATGGGACGCAGTGCCAGGGTCGCCGTCATGCAGCGCTTGCCCTCCTGAGGACGGTGCGGGGAAGAATGTCGGGATCGCGCGCGGGCGCGGCCTTGCGCGGCAGAGCCGATTCATCGGCCATCAGCGCTTCGATCTGGGCGTCCCAGCGGCCCGTCTGCAGCCAGGCATTGTGCTGCGAGGCAACGCCGCGGGTGTAATCCAGGCTCTTGGAGATCGACTGGCGCTCGAGATGGTAGAGCGCGACGGACGGCACATACTTGATACCGAAGCCGGCCTGCCGGATCTTCAGGCAGAGGTCGCTATCCTCGTAGTCGCCGATGACATAGCTGTCGTCGAAGCCACCGACCTCGTTGAAGAGCGCACGCGGCAGCACGATGCAGGCACCGGTGACGCCGGGTACGAGCCGCTCGACATTGGCGGGCCGATAGCTGCCCGGCATGCCCTTGAAGTAATGATGGTTGAGCCAGACGCCGTGACGGTCCCGCTTGAAAAGGAGGCCGGCATGCTGCAGCGAGCCGTCGTCATAGAGCAGTTTCGGCCCGACTGCGCCGACACGCCCGCGCCGGTCGAGCTTGCGCGCCAGCGCGGGCAGCCAGCCGGCCTCGCTCGGGATCACATCCGAATTGACCATGGCGAGCACATCGCCACGCGCCGCCTCGGCCCCGGCATTGCAGGCGGCCGAGAAACCGCCATTGCGGCCCATCACCACGAGCTGGATCGCCAGGCCATAGGCAAGGTGCAGGCCGCCGAGCAGATGCGCGACCTCAGCCTCATGCTCGGGGGAATCGAGCACATAGATCAGCTCGGCCTTCTCGACGAACCAGGGATCAGCCGCAAAGGCTGACACCTGGATCCGCAGAAAGTCATAGACCCGGTAGAGCGGGACCACGACCGAGACACTCGGCCGGTCCGGCAAGGAGCCGATCGTCCGCACACGTGGCTCCGGCAGGCTGTCGCGCAGCGCGGACTGGCACGCGGCAAGCACGGGAGCGAGGCTCTGCTGCAGGATTTCAGCCGTGAGATGCTGCGGCGGGATCGAGGCCAGGGCCCGGGCGCGGATGGTCGCAATGTCGGCGGGCTGCGGCGCCGGGCGCAGGAAAAGCGTGGTCCCCGATCGCAGCTTCAGCGCGCAGCGCGGCTGCAGGACAGGAGCGCCGCCGGCATAGTCGGGCACGAGACCCAGGAAGCCGGTCACGGCTCGGTTGTCGCCGCCGGGCTCTGCCATCACGGCCCGGAACCGCGCGATCCGGTCACCGATCGGGCTCGGCGCGCCGGTGCTGCGGTGTATGAGGATCTGATCGAGCAAGCCGTCCAGGTCGCGGTACCAACCACCGAGCAGCAGGCCGGCGGAGGTCGAGACGGCGAGATCGAGCTCGGCCGAGGGCAGGTCGTCGTGACGACGGACGCTCTGGACCGGCAAGGGCAGTCGCCTCTGCATCTCGATCGCGAGCAGGCGCCCCTGTTCGGACTGGCCGGCCAGTTGCTCGACGAGCCAGCTGCGCAGATCGTCGCGCTCACTGGCCTTCCCGGCCCACCAGCGGCCAAGCGTCGGCGCCGTGGCGCGCTCGGGAAGGGCCCGGACGATCAACCCGACATCGCTTTGCAGGACGAGCAGCCCCGCTCCGCGCGGCTGGGGCTCATCAAGGACCAGGTGCAGCGAGCGGCGGGCACTCCGGTCAGGTTTGCCGAGCCTCGGATTCGCAGCGATACGCGTCAGGCTTGCGGGGCCGAGCCAGTATGCCACCTTGATCGCGTCGAGGCGCCCGGGCACCGAGGATTCAAGAAGGATCTTGCCGTCGGGCAGCGCAGCGACCGGCAACACAGGCGTCGGTTTGCGGGAAAGTGCGAGCAGGAACTGGCGCAGGAAGGCGAGATAGGCGGTCGTCTCCCGCAGGTTGAACAGGGTTGGCCAGGTCGCGATCAGGGCGTTTGCCAGCGCAATCCTCGCGGCCGGCGTCAGCTCGCGCAGAATCTCGGGCGCCTCCGCCATTGCATGCACGAATTCGGGATCGAAGGAGACGGCCTGATCCGGACCGAGATTGCCACCGGACAAGGTCGCGACGATCTCGTCATGGCCGGAATGCCGGAAGACAGAGACGATCCGGGTGCGCCCGTCGCCCAGACCCAGCGTCAGCGAGGCGGAGGAAACGCGCCGCTCCCGGCTTGCCAGCGATACGACCTGCCGATCAGCGAGCGGTCCGTCGAGGCTCCAGCTCAGCAGGAACACGGAACCACAGAGCCGCAGCAACTCGGGATTGGAGTTTTGGTCTCCGACCAACTGGGTCGTCGTGATCGTCAACATGGCTCAACTTCCGACGTGTCAGGGTGCGACGCCGGCCGGGAGTAGCCGGCGTCGCGAGGTCGTTACGCGACGGTGAAGTAGGAGTTCGGATCGCTCTGGACGTCCTCGGCGGTGACGCCGACGAGAGTGAGCGAATCGCCGTTGCCGAGATCGACAACCGCATTGCCGTTGACCGTCGTCGTCCGCGCGGCGAGGTCGTCTGCCGAGGTAACGCCGGTGCCGTTGATGTCGGAGGCGATCTGCAACATGTCGTGACCGGCATCGAAATCGAGCACGAGATCGTTGCCGCCGCCCCCTTCGAAGACGAAGACGTCGTTGCCGGCACCGCCGGACAGGATGTCGTTGCCCTCCCCGCCGAAGAGCAGGTCGTCGCCCGAACCACCCTGGAGGATGTCGTTACCCTCGCCGCCCATCAGGACATCGTTGCCCGAGCCGCCCTGGAGCAGGTCGTTGCCGAGACCACCCTCGAGCACGTCATTGCCGGAGCCGCCCTGGAGGATATCGTTCCCTTCGCCACCGATGAGAACGTCGTTGCCGGAGTCGCCCTGCAGCAGATCGTTCCCCTCGCCACCCATGAGCACGTCATCCCCCTGGCCGCCGGAGAGCAGATCATTGCCCTCGTCGCCGGAAAGGACATCGTCGCCTTGACCGCCGAAGAGGATATCGCGCCCCTCGCCACCGAAGATGACGTCATCGCCTTGGTCGCCGAAGAGGACATCGTCGCCGTCTTCGCCGAACAGGACGTCTGCTCCATGGCCGCCCTTGACGACGTCGTCGCCGGCACCGGCATGAATCACATCGCTGAACCGTGTCCCGATCAAGAAGTCGTCGAACGCGCTGCCTTCTATCGTGGCCATAGTCACCTCCTGGAAATGAACTGAGGCGCCCCGAGGGTCTCGGCGCGCATTCGCCAAAACACCTCGCAAAACGGCGCCGCCCCAATGACGATCAGATGACTCGTCATTGCTCAACGGAGCTAAGCCTACCGAATATGTGCGATGCAGCAAGAGATTTGTTGTGACAATATTATGGCGCGAAAATATTTACTGGCGTTAATTCTCTAATTGCCAGACGTTATACATTGAATGAATTTCAAAATTCGAAATATAAATCGAAACGTATTCTTACTTTGCTGAATTCACTGCGAAAATTCGCACCGACCGCCCCTGTTCAGTCCTCCCGGAATGCCCGGTTGAAGCTCTCGGCGAAGGGGGCCAGCAGATAGTCCACGGCGCGCCGCGAGCCGTTCACGATCAGGACCTCTGCGGCCATGCCGGCATGAAGGGTGACCTTGTTCTGGGCGAGACTCTCTGGCGTGATCTCGGCCCGGACAATGAAATAGGCGACGCCGGACTTCTCATCGACAAGCTGGTCGGCAGCGACATAGGTCACCTTCGAGATCAGCGGCGGCATCAGCCGCGCATTGAAGGCGGTCAGCCGCACCCGCGTCTCGGCACCGAGCTTAACCGAGTCGATGTCGCGCGGATCGACCTTGGCCTCGACGATCAGGGGCTCGCGCTCGGGCACGATGTCGAGAATGGCCTCCCCGGCGGCAATCGCACTTCCGGCGGTCCGCGCCCGGATATTGGCGACGATACCCTCCTGCGGGGACATGACCACGAGGCGGCGCAGCACGTCCTCAGCCTGGACGATGCGCTCGACCACCTCGGACAAGGCGAGCTGGCTATCCTGCAGATCCTTGGCGATCTCGTTCTGCCGTTCGAGGCCGAGCGAGGTGATCTCGAGCTGCGCGCCTGCGACCGCCTGCTCCGCCTTGGCCTTGCGGGCCGCGGCCTCGCCACTGCGTCCGGCAAGCTCGCTCTGCTTGGTCTGGAGTTCGACAAGCTGGCTGCGCTTGGCATAGCGCTTCTCGTAGAGGTCCCCGACCACGCGGACCTCCTCGTCGATCAGGCTACGCTGAAAGCGCGTCGCCTCGATCTGGGCCTGAAGCGCCTCGGTCTCGGCCTGATGCTGCTCGATGACACGTTTCTGGATGCTGATGCGCCCGTCATAGACCTGGGTGCGCGCCTGGAAGAGCTTGCGTTCCGCTCTGATCACCTCCTGCGCAATCGGCGTTCCGGCCATCTTGAGATCATCGGGAAAGTCGATCTCCGTCGCGTTGTTCTGCTCGGCGCGCAGCCGGGCCAGCCTGGCCTCGAAGCCGACGCGCTTGCCGTGGAGCTGCTGCAGCTCGGCGCGGGCACGTGCATCCTCGAGCCTCAGCAGGGGCTCATCCTTGACGACGCGGTCCCCTTCAAGCTTGAGCAGCATCTTCAGGACGCCGCCTTCGAGATGGCTGACGGTCTTGCGCTTGCTGTCGACCACGACGGTACCGACCGCGACGGCGGCATTGTCGAGCCTTGCCGTCACCGCCCAGGCCCCGAAGCCGCCGAAGCCGATCGCGATCGCGCTGACACCGGCCAGCACGAGATTGCGCAGCGAGGGCATCCGCTCCTCCGGCTCCTCGACGGGGGTCACCGGAATGAGCGCGCGGCTCGTGCTCATGGGGGCTGGGAGCTTGCTCATGCCGTCACCTCGCGGGGCTTGCTCATGCCAGTCTGCGACTTGGGTTCGATCTCGACGAGGCCACCAGGCGTGATCATGCCGGCGATAGCTGAACGCGGTCCGAACTGAGCGATCCTGCCCTCGCGCAGCACCAGGATCTTGTCGACGATCTGCATCACCGAGGGGCGATGCGCGATCAGGATGACCATGGCACCGCCCTCGCGCGCGGCATTGATGGCGCGAATCAGGCTCTGTTCGCCTTCCGCATCAAGATTGGCATTGGGCTCGTCCAGCACCAGCAGGCGCGGCGCGCCGTATAGCGCCCGGGCAAGGCCGATACGCTGGCGCTGGCCGCCCGAGAGCTTGAAGTCGCCGTCATTGACGTTCGTGTCGTAGCCGAGCGGCATGCGCCCGATCAGCTCATGCACGCCGGCAGTCCGAGCGGCCTCGAGAATGGCCTGCGGCTCCGGAATCCGCATCCGGGCGATATTGTCGGCGATGGTACCGTTCAGCAGCGAGACCGATTGCGGCAGATAGCCCACCATGGCGCCGAAGGAGGCGCGCTCCCAGAGATAGACATTGTGACCGTCGAGATAGACGCCGCCGACATTCGGCTTCAGAACCCCGACGAGCAGCCGCGCCAGAGTCGATTTGCCGGCTCCGGACGGGCCGACGATGCCGAGCACTTCGCCCGGCGCCAATGAGAACGAGACACTCTTGATGACGGTCTGCTCTGCCCCGGTCGGAGCGTAGACGACGCGGTCGATCACCAGATCGCCCTGGGTCGGTGGATTGGCGGTGGTCTGGCGCCGTGACGAGCCGAGCAGCAGCAGATCGCGCACGCGCTTCCACGCGGCGGCCGCGAGCACCCATTGCCGCCAGTCGGATATCATCGAATCGAAAGGCGCCAGCAGGCGGCCGAGCAGGATGCTCGCCGCCATCAGCGTGCCCACCGAGACTTCGTTCCTGATGATCAGCGTGGCACCGGTCGCATAGATCGCGAGCTGCATCGTCATGCGCGAGGCGCGGGTCACCGCTGCAATCAGCTTGCCGCGGCGCGTGCCGAGATCGAGCAGCTCGATCATCGCCACCTGTTTGCCGCGCCAGCGCCTGGCCAAAGCCGGCAGCATACCCATGGCCTCGATCGTCTCGGCGTGGCGCAGGCTGGCGCCGACATCGTTGATGCTGGCGACGCCTTCTTCGTTGGCCTCCTTCAGCACACGGCGCGTCAGCACGTCGGAGAGCACGCCGAGCATCAGCAATATGATCAGCGAGATCGCGCCGACGAGCCCATAAACCGGGTGGAAGGCAAAGAGCACGGCAAGGAAGATCGGCGACCAGGCCGCCTCGAGCGGCGTCGCGATGGCCGAGCTCGCGATGAAATAGCGGATATCGTTCAGGTCGCGAATCGCCTGGGTGGCCTGGGCCGAGCCCTGTTCGAGCGAAGCACTGACCGCCGCTTCCAGCGCCGGCAGATTGAGGCGCCGGGCGAAGCCGCTTGCCATGGTCTGGAAGGTCAGGGAGCGAATGAACTCGATGGCACCATAGAGAACGAGACCAGCGATCGCGATCACCAGCAGCATGGTGAGCGTGTCGAAGCTGCGGCTGACGATGACGCGGTCCTGCACCTGCACCATGAACATCGGCACTGTCAGCAGCAGGATGTTGACGCAGAAACTCAGGAAGGCCGCATAGGCAAGGCCACCGGCAAAGGAGCGCTGCAGTTCACGGATCAAACCATCGGGCGCCGAAGCTGCGACCTTCATTCATATCTCCGTTGCAGAGGGTCCGGATCGGCCAGGGTGACGGCCAACCATCAACCATGAAATATCGCCAGCAGGGACACGATCGAATACTAGCTTGTTGCGCTAGGCGTGTCGTTATGATGACAGATAAAGAATCGAATATCTGCGATTATTAAAGAGGAATATGGCCAAAAAACGCAATACTTTGAATTTTGAAACAGTTTATACATATCAAAAAATTGCTACAATCTTAGTTTCCACATATCGTCGATGGCATGTGCTTTGCGTATAGGCTATTCCACTCCAGAAGGGGTTTTCTTCGGGCGGGGTGCCCATTTTCAAACCAGGCGGAGTAGAGAATGCATTCGAAACCGCAATACGGCGCCCAGTTCCTGGGTGCCGCAGTCAACGGCCAGCCCGGCCGACCAGAGCGGAGAACTGATTCGGACAATGGAATTTCGAGGAACACCGTCACCCAGCTCGACCTCGCCCGCCTGATCGACAGGGTCCACCGGCGTTTTCTCGACTATCTGCGCCTGGAGTTGACCCGGCTGGGCGTCGATGATGTTTCGCCCTCGCAGGTGATGGTTCTGCTGACGATCGGCACTGGGGAGATCGCGGTGCGCGACCTGCTCGACCGTGGCTATTATCTCGGCTCGAACGCCTCCTATAACCTCAAGCAGCTGGTCGAGAGCGGCTATCTCGAGCGCGGCGCCTCGCCGCGTGACCGGCGGCTAGCCCGAATCTCGCTGTCCCCCAAGGGCCAGCTTCTGGTCGAGCGCCTCAAGCAGCTCGATGAGAGCAATCAGTTCGGCCCGAGCCAGGATCTCGATGTCGAACCGGACATGCGGACGGCCTACGACACCTTGCGGCGTCTCGAGCAACTCTGGAGCGACGCCCTGCGCTATGGAGGGGTTCTGCTGGCGTCATGCGCGTCTTATTCGTTCATCGTTCAGGATCTGGTCAATTCGCTCACCTGATCGGGCGCCTCCTCGGCGACGGCGCCGAGGTGACGCTGGTCACGGAACATGCGGAAGCCGTCCGTCCCGGGCTGCGCCAGATTCTCTACACCGTCAGCGGACCCGTAACGGCGAGCCCCAGCCTCGCCGCGACGGAATATCACGTCAGGACAGGCGAAGCCGTGGCCTCCGTCCTGCGGCGACTGCCGCGCAATGAACGACCCGACGTCATCATCGGCCATACCGGCTGGGGTGGGCTGCTCTTCGCGAAGGACGCGCTGCCAGCCACGCCGGTGATCGGCTATTGCGAGTACTATTACAACGATCGGGACTCGGATTTCGATTTCGAACCCGCGGACGAAGCGACGGACGCAGAGCGCATGCGGCTGAGAATGCGCAATGCCGCGCAACTCCTGACCCTGCAGGCCATCGACGCCGCCTATACCCCAACGCGCTGGCAGCACCGGCAATACCCTGCCAGCATCCGCGACCGGATCGCGATCTGCCATGACGGCATCGATACGCAGCTATGCCGGCCGAATGCGGAGGCCAGTTTCACGCTGCCCGATGGCGAGGTGATTCGCGCCGGCGACGAGATCGTCACCTTCGCCGCCCGCGACCTTGATCCCTATCGCGGCTATCCGCAATTCATGCGCGCCGCCGCGCTGGTCGCGCAGGCAAGACCCGATGCCCGCTTCATTGTCGTCGGCGGGGATGGCGCAGGTTATGGCCGGCCGCGTCCGGATGGGCAGCTCTGGCGAGATGCGATGCTGCAGGAAACCCGGCTTGGCGAGCGCCTCGTTCACATTTCCTGGCTGGCACATCAGGAGCTGCGGCGACTGTTCCAGGTCTCCGCGGTTCATGTCTATCTGACTGTGCCCTTCGTGCTCTCCTGGTCCCTGCTGGAAGCGATGGCCTGCGGCTGTATGGTCGTCGGCTCACGCACACCGCCGGTCCAGGAGGTGATTACCGACCGCCGCAACGGGCTGCTCGCTCCGTTTCACGACGTGCCGGCCCTGGCAGCCACGATCGTGCAGGCACTCGAACGGCGGGGCGAGCTCGAGGGCCTGCGCTGCGCGGCACGGGCGACAGTGCAGGCGAGATTCGAACTGGAAAGCTGCCTCGACCGACATATGCGCCTGATCGAGAGAGTGGCGGCACAGGGCGATCCCACGGGGACGGAGATGCCCTGGGTCGAGGCCGGCTGAAGCCGCGCTATTGCACCATTTGATCAGGGCCGCGCTGGAAGGTCATGGCCTCGGTGATCAGGCGTCCGCGCCGCATCGGCTTCACGCCGGCCTCCTGCCAGCCATCGGCCATCATCAGCCGCGCCACCATCCTGTGAATGCGCTTGAGATGGGTAGCGGGATCGCAGGATAACCAAGTTCCGCAGGTTTCTTCGATGAGTGTGACCAAAGGCTCGAGAGGAGGATCCCCCTGCTCGGCTGCGTATTGCAGGGCCGCATAGCCGGTCGGGGAGGAAATGATCTCCCAGACTTCGAGCGGTTCAGTTCCCCTCATCATGGCTGCCGGCCTTTCCGTCTGCCCGGCAGAACCGGACCTATTACTACCGCGAGTAGAAAATCCTGCGTCCGGCCGCCATCGGATGCAGAATGCAGAACTATACTACCGTTTCATTGAGGAGGAAAGTGCCGGGCGTCGTTCCGCGAGCTCCTGGGCCGACGAATCCGGAGGGAATGGACCGCCGCGAGCGCGTCGTCCGCGGCATCAGGCCGCCGTCACAGCCGCGCAACAGCACCAAGCTCCCCGGGAGCGAGGCCGTGCCGCATCTCGAGGCGTGATGCGTCAGCCCACCTGCCTCGTCTCTTGGCAAGCCTCCCAGAGGCGGCCGCCGATCACGATCCCCGCCGCCGTCAGGCGCTCGGCGCCCCGCAGGATCGCGCCGGTCGAATCGCTATAGTCGAAGGCCCCGGCCTCAAGCGACAGGATCGAGATGTCTGCGATCGTCCCAGGGGCAAGCGTGCCCAGCTCCGGACGCTCGATCGCCTGCGCTGCATTGACCGTCGTGCGCCTGATGACCTCGTCCAGCGGCATGCCGAGGCAGAGGAACTTTGACATCGTCGTCGTCAGATCGAAGGCCGGCCCCTCGATGCACAGGGCATGGACGTCGCTGGAGATCGTGTCCGGAGCAAAGCCGTTGGCGAGCATGGTGCGGGCGACGTCGAAGGAGAACGAGCCCATGCCATGGCCGATATCGAAGATGATGCCGCGCTCGCGCGCCGCACTGACGGCCGGCAGCACGCCGCCATCGCGCGTCACGGGCGAGTTCGGGAACGGCCGGAAGCAATGGGTCAGCACATCGCCGGGGCGCATCAGGGCGAGCACCTGCCCGAGCGTCGGAGGCGGGTGATCGATATGCACCATCATGCGCATGTCGAGCCGCTCCGCCGTCTGGCGCGCGATTTCGAGCGGGACGAGACCGGCAGTACCTGACGCGTGATGGCCGACGCGCACCTTCAGACCGGCGAGCACATCGCGATTGGCCTCGGCGACCGCGAGGGTGTCGATCGGCGCCAGCAGGCGCTGGTCACCACTCTCGCCGACCATGATGGTCTTCGAGAACGCATAGATGCCGGCAAAGGAGATGTTGAGATAGGCAATGATTCGCACGGGGCAGGTGTCGATGACATGCCGGCGGAAGCCATCGAAATTTCCGGCACCGGCACTGCCGGTATCGACGAGCGTGGTGCAGCCGCGGCGCGCGAGGATCAGCGGGTCGACACCCAGCGACGTCCCGCCCCAATAGACATGAGTGTGCAGGTCGATCAGGCCGGGCGTGACGATCCTGCCGGAAACATCGTGGATCTGCGGAGCGTCCAGGCGCGGCGCCAGGGCTGCAATGCGTCCGTCCGCGACACCGACATCAAGAACCGCATCGATGCCCTGGCCGGGGTCGACAACCCGCCCGCCGCGCAGAACCAGATCGAGAGAGGACATTGGTTACCCCTGGGTCATATGGAATTTAATTACAGAGCCAGATAGAAGTATCAATCACTTCGGCGCAAACTCACTCTTATATTGCCATGCAGCATGAAATTTGGCGATTGACAGATGCCATTTGCGTAATAAATTTTCATCACCCTCACAATAGGCAACGCGAACGGCAGGGAGAGGCCAATGCGGAACCGCGATCACAATCAGAATTCTGTCACCCGGCGCGGACTGGGCGTCCTGGCAGCGGCCCTTGGCGCCTCGGCTGCGCTGATGCCGATGGCGGCCATGGCGCAGAGCGCATCCAGCGCCAATCTCGCCATGGTCGGCGAGCCGCAGTCGCTCGATCCGATGGCGTCGACCGCAGATCTGGTCGGAACGATCATGCAGCACGTCTACGAGCCGCTGTTCACCTTCGATGCGAACTGGGCGACGCAGCCGATGCTGGCGGCAGCACTGCCGACGGTGTCCGCGGACGGCAAGACCTACACGATCGAGCTGCGCAAGGGCGTGAAGCTGCATAACGGCCGGGACCTCGATTCCGAGGACGTCGTCGCCTCGCTGAAGCGCTGGCTCGAGATGACGCCGCGCGGCAAGGGTCTGGCTAAGAGCATCGCGAGTCTGACCGCCAAGGGCCCGTCGACCGTCGAGATCCAGCTCAGCAAGGTCGAGCCGGCGCTGCTCGCCCATCTGGCGCTGCCCTCCGGCTTCGCCGCGATCATGGCAAAGGAATCGATCGCCACCCCGCTGACCGAATTCGTCGGCACCGGCCCCTACAAGTTCCGCGAGCGCAAGCCGGACCAGTTCGTCGTGCTGGTGAAGCATGATGGCTACGCCTCGCGCAGCGAGCCCGCCTCGGGCTATGCCGGCAAGCGCGAAGCCAAGATCGACGAACTGCGCTTCATCCCGGTGCCGAGCGCCAATACCCGCGTCGAAGGCGCCATCGCCGGCCAGTATCAATTCGCCGACCAGCTGCCGGTCGAGAGCTACAAGAAGGTCTCAGCCGCGAGCGGCACGCGCCCCGTGCTGACCATGCCCTTCGGCTTCCCTTATTTCCCGACCAACACCAAGCAGGGGCCGATGGCCGACCTGAAGGTCCGTCAGGCCTTCCAGATGGCCCTCGACCTCGAAGAGGTGATGATGGCCGGCTTCGGCGAGCCGAAATTCTTCGCACTGGCGGCCGAGCATTTCCCGAAGGGCTCGCCGTTCTATTCGGAGGCCGGCAAGGACAAGTACAGCAAGCCGGACGTCGCCGGCGCCAAGAAGCTGCTGGCCGAGGCCAAATATGACGGAGCGCCGCTCCGTATCCTCAACTCGAAGCAGTATGATTTCCATCACCGCATGGCGCTGGTGATGGCCGAACAACTCAAAGCCGCCGGCTTCAAGGTCCAGCTCGATGTCGTCGACTGGGCCACCCTGGTCCAGCGTCGCGGCGACCCGGCGCTGTGGGACATCTACATCACCCACTCGGCCTTCCTCCCCGAACCGATGTTGTCTCCACCGCAACTCGGCGAAGGCGCTCCGGGCTGGTGGTCGAGCCCGGCCAAGGAGGCCGCGCTCAGCGCCTTCAACAACGAGCCCGACCCGGCGAAGCGCGGCGCGCTCTGGGGCAAGGTCCAGCAGGTCGTCTATGACGAGGTGCCTTATATCCGCGCCGGCAACTTCGCCGCACTGGCGGGAGCCTCGCCGAAGCTGTCCGGCTATGCGGCAATGCCGTGGCCGTCCTTCTGGAACGTCGCTCTCGCCAAGTAAGGCGCAAGCTTGATGTGGCGGGGTGCGTTCGCGCGCCCCGCCACAGTCGTATCCGCTTCCCGCGAAAGGAGCGCATCCGGTGCTCGCACATATCGGACGTCGCCTCGCCGGCCTGCTGCTGGTCCTCTTTCTCGTTGCCGCGCTGGTCTTCTTCCTGACGCGGCTGGCGCCCGGCGACCCCGCGGCCCTGATGCTCGGCGACCAGGCGACGCCGGAGGATGTGGCGCGCCTGCGCGAGGCTTACGGGCTCGACAAGCCGCTCCTGCTGCAATTCGTGCTCTGGCTGAAGGAATGCGCGACCGGCAATCTCGGCCAGTCGATCTTCCTGCAGCAGCCTGTGACCCAGGCGCTGCTGCAGCGCGCCGAGCCGACCTTCTTCCTCGCGATGTTCTCGCTCGCCATTGCCGCGGCGATCGGCATCCCGGCCGGCATCGCCTCCGCGGTCTGGCGCGGCCGCCCGATCGACCAGGCGGTGAGCGGGCTCGCCATGCTCGCGGCCAATATCCCGAGCTTCTGGCTCGGCCTGATCTTCATCCAGCTCTTTGCCGTGCGTTTCGGCTGGTTCCCCGTCGCTGGCTATGGCGCGCCCGACGCCTCCTTCTTCGAGCGGCTCCAGCACCTGTTTCTGCCATCCGCCGTGCTCGGCGTCRTCAACTCCGCCCTCATCACGCGCTTCACCCGCGCCAGCATGCTCGATGTGCTCGATGCCGATTTCGTGCGGACGGCACGGGCGAAGGGCATCTCGGAACTGCGCGTGGTGCTGCGCCACGCCTTCGGCAATGCGCTCGTCCCGATCATCACCGTGCTCGGCCTGACGCTCGCCCTGCTGATCGGCGGCGCGATCGTGACCGAGACCGTGTTCGGCCTGCCCGGCGTCGGCAATCTCGTCGTGTCGGCGGTGCTGCGCCGCGATTATCCCGTGATCCAGGGCGCGCTTCTGGCGGTCGCGGCGATCTACGCACTGATCAACCTGGCGATCGATGTGATCTACACCCTCGTCGACCCACGGGTGCGCCAATGAGTTCCGCCGTGACCTCAGCTCCGACACTTCTGTTCTTGCGCCGGCTCTTCCGCCGCAAGCTGGTGCTGCTCGCAGCCGTGATCCTCGTGATTGCCTTCGCACTCGCCCTGCTGGCGCCCTGGCTCTCGCCGTTCGATCCTGCCTCGATGCGCATGGCAAGGCGCTTGCGCCCGCCCGGCGAGGTGAACTGGTTCGGTACGGATGAGCTCGGCCGCGACGTCTTCTCCCGGGTGATCTGGGGAGCGCGCGCCTCACTGGGAATCGGGCTTGCCGTCGTCGTGATCTCGATCTCGATCGGGGCCGCGCTCGGCCTCGTCGCCGGCTATTTCAAGCGCGCCGACGCCGTGATCATGCGCCTGGTCGATGCGCTGATGTCGCTGCCCGACATCCTGCTCGCCATCTTCCTCGTCGCGGTGCTCGGCGCCTCCGCGGGCAATGTCGTGCTAGCGCTCGCCATCGTCTACACGCCGCGCGTCGTCCGCGTGATCCGCGCCTCGACGCTGGTGGTGCGGGAACTGCCCTTCGTCGAGGCGGCACGCGCACTCGGCGTCTCGATCTGGCGCATCCTCTTCGTGCATGTGCTGCTCAACGTCGCCTCGCCCCTCCTGGTGCAGGCGACCTTCATCTTCGCCTATGCGGTCCTTGCCGAAGCCGGGCTGTCCTTCCTCGGCGCGGGTGTGCCGCCGGAGACGCCGACCTGGGGCACGATGATCGCGTCGGGCCAGCAATATGCCGAGGACGCATTCTGGGTCGTCGGATTTCCCGGTGTCGCGATCGTTCTGGTCGCGCTCTCGCTGCAGATCGTCGGCGATGGCCTGCGCGACATGCTCGACCCCAAGCTCAGAAAGGCGCTGTGAGATGACCGCGCCCCTTCTCGCCATCGAAGATCTCGCCGTTTCCTTCCGCACCGAAGAGGGCGAGGTGACGCCGGTGCGCGGCGTTTCGCTACAGATCTCGGAGAACGAAACCGTCGCGGTGGTCGGCGAGTCCGGCTCCGGCAAGTCAGTGACGAGTTTCGCCACCATGGGCCTGCTGCCACGCCCGTCGGGGCGGGTCTCGCAGGGCCGCATCCTGTTCCGTCGCCGCTCCGGCGATACGATCGACCTCGCCACCGCGCCCCGGGCCACCATGCAGGCGCTGCGCGGCGCAGAGATCGCGATGATCTTCCAGGAGCCGATGACCAGCCTGAACCCCGTGCTGACCGTCGGCGAGCAGATCGCCGAGGCGGTGCGGCTGCATCTCGGCTATGACCGGCGCAAGGCCTGGGCTCACGCCGTCGAGATGCTTGGCCTCGTCGAAATCCCCGATGCGGCGCGCCGCGCCTCGGACTATCCGCATCACATGTCGGGCGGCATGCGTCAGCGCGTCATGATCGCGCTGGCGCTCTCCTGCCGGCCGGCCCTGCTGATCGCCGACGAGCCGACCACGGCACTGGACGTCACGATCCAGGCGCAGGTGCTGACACTGCTTGACCGGCTGCGGCGCGAGCTTGGAATGGGCGTGCTCTTCATCACGCATAATCTCGGCGTCGTCGCCGAGATCGCCGACCGCGTGACGGTGATGTATGCGGGCGAGGTGGTCGAAAGCGCGCCGGTTCGGGACCTCTTCAACGCACCGCGCCACCCCTATACGCGCGCCCTGCTGGAGTGCATGCCGTCGCGCGCAATCCAGGACGCAAGCGGTCGGCGCGTCGTGCGCTCGATCCCGGGGCAGGTTTCGCGCGTCGAGCGCGGCTGCGCCTTTGCGCCGCGCTGCGCTGATGCAACGCCTGCCTGCTCCATCGAGGCCCCCATGCTGGAGAATGATGCGGGGCGGCAGACACGCTGCCTGCGCTGGAGGGAACTTGCATGAGCACGGAACCGCTCCTCACGATTGCAGGCCTTTCCAAGAGCTTTGGCAAGGCACCCCACCTGGTGCGCGCCGTCAACGACGTCAGCTTCTCGCTGGCGCGCGGCGAAGCGCTCGGGCTGGTCGGCGAATCCGGATCGGGCAAGAGCACGATCGGCCGGCTTGCGCTGCGTCTGATCGATGCATCGGCAGGTCAGATCCGTTTCGAAGGACAGGACATCACGGCAGCGCCGGAACGCCGGTTGAGACTGTTCCGTCGCCAGGCGCAGATGGTGTTCCAGGACCCCTATGCCAGCCTCAATCCGCGGCTGCGCGTCAGCAGCATCGTCGGCGAGGCGCTCGATGCCCATGGCCTTGCGCGCGGCGCGGCACGCAAGGCGCGGATCGCCGAACTGCTCGAACTCGTCGGCCTTCCCGCCGCACATATGGAGCGCTACCCTCATGAGTTCTCCGGCGGCCAGCGGCAACGCATCGGCATCGCGCGGGCTCTCGCCGTCGAGCCGAGACTGATCATCGCCGACGAGCCGGTCTCGGCCCTCGATGTCTCGGTGCAGGCACAGGTGCTGAACCTGATGCAGGACCTGCGGCGGCGGCTCGGCCTGGCGATGCTGTTCATCTCGCACGACCTCGATGTCGTCGAGCTGATGTGTGACCGGATCGCCGTGCTCTATCTCGGCCGCATCATGGAAATCGGCTCGACGGAGCAGGTCGCCCGCCATCCGCGCCATCCCTATACGCGGGCGCTGATCGCCGCATCGCCGAGGCCTGACCCGGACGCGCCGCCGCGCGAGCGCATGCTGACCGGCGACATCCCGTCTCCGCTCGCTCCGCCCTCCGGCTGCGTTTTCCGCACCCGCTGCCTGCACGCGACGGAGCGTTGCGCCAAGGAGGCTCCGGTCCTGCGCGGGACGGGATCGGAACATCAGTTTGCCTGTCATTTCGATATCAGCCACAGTCCGAGCGCATGACAGACATCGTCCCTGCTGACGCAGCCGGCCGCCCCAGCGGCCCCGACGATTCGATTGGCGCCTCCGACATCATGAGCTCCATCAGGCAGGGGCTCGGCGCGATGTCCGAGAGCCAGCAGAGGGTGGCGCGCCTGTTCCTCGACGAAGTCGAATGGGTGGTGAAGGCGAATGTCGAGGATATCGCGGCGCGCGCCGGGGTCAGCGCGCCGACAATCGTACGCTTTGCCCGGCTGGTCGGTTGCCAGGGCCTGAGGGACCTCAAGCTGAAGCTCGCCGGCGCGGTGGCGCTCGGCGCGCCGTTCCTGCACCGTTCCGTGCGGATGGGGGAGACCGCGAGCGACGTGCTGCGCAACGTCACGGGCAGCATCACGACCGTGCTCGCCGAATGGCAACGCCGCATCGATCCGCTCGATCTCGATCGCGCCGCGGCTGCGATCAGCAAGGCAAGGCGGATCGATTGCCTCGGCACCGGCGCGACATCGCATTTCCTGGCGCAGGATCTGCAGGCGCGGCTGTTCCGCCTCGGCCTGAACGCCAATGCCTTTTCCGATGCGCATTTTCAGCTCGTCGCAGCGGCAACGCTGACCTCGGAGGATGTGCTGGTCGCGATCTCCTTCGTCGGCCGCATGCCGGCACTGCTGCGCGCCGTCGAGGTCGGCAAGGCCCGTGGTGCGACGATCATCGCGCTGGCCCAGGGCGGAACGCCGCTTGCGCAGCTTGCCGACGTCGCGCTGCCGCTGGATGTTCCGCACGACACCGCAATGCTGGTCGGGACGGATGCCTATGTGGTCCAGCTCATCGCCATCGAAGTGCTGATGATCCTTGTCGGCCTGCGTCAGGGCCCGCAGCTGATCGGCCGCATGAACGATGTTCAGCACGTCCTGCGCCATTACAGCGTCGACCGTGAAGACCCGTCGGTGCTGCATGCGGGCTGGCGCCAGATGCTGGACCCCGACCCGAACGCCGATCCAAAGGACTGATCGTGGGGGCCGGTGCGGCTCCGCACAGGCCAACCTCTTCGTGTCCGATCGCGCCACGATGGCGGGCAACGCGGGAGACCGGCCCGTCGCGGGACCTCGTTCTCTTCCTGTCGCCGTGCCCATCACCCGTTCAGACGCTGGGCGCGATGACGAAGCCCCGGCCCGGAGCCCCGACGAGCGAGCCATCAACCTCGCTCCGATCGATGTCCTGGACGCCGGCCCCAGGAGGCCCATCGAAGGCATCCGCGGCTAGCGTCTCGACGATGTCGGACGGCCCCGAGACCACGGCCTCCACCGTGCCATCGGCCCGGTTTCTCACCCAGCCCGCCACGCCCGCAGCGCGTGCGCGCGCACAGAACCACTGCCGATAGCCAACGCCCTGAACGCGGCCCGAGATGATCAGGTGAAGGTTCATGCCCTTCCCGTCCCTTGCGCACCCGCGATAACCGCACGCGCACCGCATCGCTCAACGGTCGCTCCCTCAGGCTGGCCCTCGCAGCCGGGCGAACGGACATCCCCATACTACCGGACACCCTTCGACGACGCATCCCCGGCAATGCCGATGCGGGCGCGTGACCGACGGCTTGCGCGCCAATCAATCATATGATGATATGATCATACGATGGCGCGCCCCTCCAATTTCCATTCGCATCTGGTCGACCGCCTTGGCCGCATGATCGTCGGAGGCCAGATCGGCAACGACGGCGCATTGCCGCGGGAAGACGAGCTCGCCACCCAATTCGCCGTCAGCCGCACGGTGATCCGCGAAGCGACGAAGACCCTTCAGGCGCTCGGGCTGATCACGACGGGGCCCCGCGTAGGCTCGCGCATCCAGCCGATATCATCGTGGCGGCTGCTCGACCCTCAGGTGATGGACTGGATCACCGATGCCGACATGGCGAGCGGGTTCGAGCGCGATCTTCTCGAGCTCCGCAGCATGATCGAACCTGCGGCAGCAGCCTTCGCCGCCGAGCGCGGCACTCCCGCTCAGATCGGGGCCGTCGCGGCGGCGCTGGAAGGGATGTCCGGCGCTCCGGGCAAAGCGGAACACGAGGCGGCCGATTTTCGCTTCCACGAGGCGATTCTGGAGGCGTCCGGGAACAGTCTGCTGCTTCAACTCAAGCCGATCCTGCACGCCGTGCTGAGGGCCTCGTTCCGGTTGTCGATGCACGACCACGAGCGGGCCCAGGCGTCCGTTGCGATCCACCGCCATGTCGCATCAGCGATCACTGCGCGCAGGCCCGAGCAGGCTCGCGAGAGCATGATCGCGCTTCTGAAAGTGGCCCAGGCCGATATCGACCTCGTCCCCGGACGGACGACCTCCGTCGCGGAAAGGAGCGAGGGAACAAGAAACTCACAGGAAACGCACCATGCTCGCAAAAGCCGAAAGATGGATCCTACGAGGGCTTGAGGCTGTCCTGGTCATCCTGCTTGCCGGGATGGTCGTGATGGTCTTCGGCAATGTCGTCCTGCGCTATGCCTTCAACTCCGGCCTCGACCTGTCCGAGGAGCTGTCGCGCTATTTCTTCGTCTGGCTGACCTATATCGGCGCCGTCGTGGTGATGCGCGAAAACGGTCATCTCGGCGTCGACACGCTGGTTGGTGCGCTTGGCCGCCAGGGCCGGCTGATCTGCATGATCATCAGCGACGCCTTCATCCTGGCCTGCTGCGTGATGCTGCTCGACGGAACCTGGAAGCAGCACGAGATCAACGCCACCGCGGTCGCGCCGGTCACCGGGCTGAGCATGGGCTATGTCTATGGTGTGCTGTACTTCGCCGGGATTGGCATCGGCTTCATCACGCTTGCCCGGCTCGTTCGCGCCCTGACGGGAAAACTCGGCGAATTCGAACTGGCCGAGTTTGCCGGCGACTACAGCGGCAACCCTTCACATGACCTGAAGGGCCACCTCGAATGACGATCACCATCTTCCTCCTCTCGCTCTGCGGGGCGATGGCGCTCGGCATGCCGATCGCGTTTGCGCTGATCGTCTGCGCGGTCGCGTTGATGCTCTGGCTCGGCGTCTTCGACACCCAGATCATCGCCCAGAACATGATCATCGGCGCGGATTCGTTCCAGCTCCTGGCGATCCCGTTCTTCCTGCTCGCCGGCGAGCTGATGAATGCCGGCGGCCTGTCCAAGCGCATCGTCAACTTCGCGCTCTCGCTGGTCGGCCATCTCCATGGCGGCCTGGGTTACGTCGCGATCTTCGCCTCCATCATCATGGCCTCGCTGTCAGGCTCTGCTGCGGCCGATACCGCTGCGCTCGCCTCGATCCTGCTGCCGATGATGCGCCAGGCCGGCTACGATACCGGTCGCTCGGCCGGCCTGATCGCATCCGGCGGCATCATCGCCCCGATCATCCCGCCTTCGATCGGCTTCATCGTCTTCGGCGTCGCCGCCAATCTCTCGATCACTAAGCTCTTTCTCGCGGGTGTCTTTCCCGGGCTGCTCATTGGACTGTCGCTGGTGATCGCCTGGTTCATCGTCTGCCGCCACGACAAGATCACGGTCCTGCCGCGGCGCAGCGGCGCCGAGCGCCTGAAGGCGACCTGGGATGGTTCGCTTGCCCTGCTGATGCCGCTCGCAATCCTCGGCGGCATCCGCTTCGGCATCGTCACGCCGACTGAGGCGGCCGTGGTCGCGACCGTCTACGCGCTCGTCGTCGGCATGTTCGTCTATCGCGAGCTCAAGCCGCGCGACCTCTACAAGGTGGCGTTGACCGCCGCCAAGACGACGAGCGCAGTCATGCTGCTGGTCGCCGCGGCCGTCGTCTCGGCCTGGCTCATCACCCAGGCGAATATCCCGGCCGAGCTGTCGAGCGTGCTCGAGCCCTTCATGGACAACAAGACGGTCCTGATGATCGTCATCATGCTGCTGGTCATGGTCGTCGGCACTGCGCTCGACTTCACGCCGACAGTGCTGATCCTGACACCGGTATTGATGCCGGTGATCAAGCAGGCGGGCATCGACCCGATCTATTTCGGCGTGCTCTTCATCATCAACAACGCCATCGGCCTGATCACGCCGCCGGTCGGCATCGTGCTCAACGTGGTCTGTGGCGTGGCCCGCATCCCGATGTCTCTGGTGATCCGCGGCGTCTGGCCATTCCTCGTCGCCCAGACCGTCGCGATGTTCCTGCTGATCCTGTTCCCGCAACTCGTGACCGTTCCGCTTGCCTGGCTGAGCGGCCGCTAATCCAAAAACCAAGGCAATCAGGGAGAAAGCCCATGCTGAGCTCACGTCTCGTCTCCATCCTCGCCGGCGTCGCGCTTGCGGCGCTTGCAGGGTCCGCCCAGGCGCAGATCAAGGAACGCAATATCCGCGTTTCCAACGGCATCAACGAGGACCACCCGGTCGGCAACGGCGTCGCCAAGATGCGCGCCTGCATGACTGAAAAGTCCGGCGGCAAGCTGAAGCTCCAGGGGTTCTGGGGCGGCGCGCTCGGCGGCGACCTGCAGGCGACGCAGGCGCTGCGTGCCGGCACGCAGGAGATGGTCATCACCTCCTCCTCGCCGCTGGTCGGCATCATGCCTGCGCTCGGCGTCTTCGACCTGCCCTTCCTCTTCACCAACGAGAAGGAAGCCGATGCAGTCCTCGACGGAGCCTTCGGCAAGTATATCTCCGACAAGCTGCCTGCCTTCGGCGTCGTCAATCTCTCCTACTGGGAAAACGGCTTCCGCAACTTGACCAACTCGAAGCGCGCCGTCTCCAAGGCTGAAGAGCTCACCGGCCTCAAGGTCCGCGTGATGCAGAACAACATCTTCCTCGACAGCTTCAAGAGCATGGGCGCCAATGCCACGCCGATGGCGTTCGGCGAGGTTTTCGCGGCGCTCGAGACGCACGCGATCGACGGCCAGGAGAACCCGCTCGTCACCATCGACACCTCGAAGCTCTACGAGGTGCAGAAGTACCTGACGATGACACGCCACGCCTATACCCCGTTCCTGGTGCTCTATTCCAAGAAGCTCTGGGACCAGCTCTCCAGCGAAGAACAGGCGATCCTGAACGAGTGCTCGACCGTCGGCCGCGATGAGGAGCGCCGCGTCTCGCGCACGCTCAACGACACGTCGATGGCGAACCTGAAGAAGCAGGGCATGCAGGTTTCGGACGTCTCGGCCGACGAATTGACCAAGATGCGCGAGGCCACCGCGGCCGTTTACCAGCGCCACGAGGCCTCGATCGGCAAGGAGACGATCGACCGCCTCAAGGCCGATCTCGCCAAGATCCGCGGCACCAACTGATCAGGAGAGCCCCGGAGCCGCACAACAGCTCCGGGGCTACCGCCATGCGCATCACCCGCATCGAACCCTTCATCCTGCATATCCCGGTGACGGGCGGCTCCATTGCCGACTCGACCCACCGCATCAGCCATTGGGGCGTCGTCGGCGCGAAGATCGTCACCGAGGACGGCCTCGAAGGCTACGGTTTCACCGGCACGCATGCCGACCTCGCCTCCGACCGGCTGATCACCTCCTGCATCCGCGACTGCTACGCCCCGTTGCTGATCGGCGAGAATGCTTCCGAGATCACCCGGCTCTGGCTGAAGCTCGCCCGCCACCCTGCCCTGCAATGGGTCGGACGCGCCGGTATCACGCAGCTCGCGCTTGCCGCGGTCGATGTCGCGCTCTGGGACCTCAAGGCGAAGGCGGCCGGGGTACCGCTCTGGCACCTGCTCGGCGGCGCGACCAAGCCGAAGCTCGAAGCCTACAACACCGATATCGGCTGGCTTTCGATCCCGCGGGACGAGCTCGTCGAGGGCTGCCGCATGGCGGTCGAACGCGACGGCTTCCGGCGTCTCAAGGTCAAGGTCGGCCATGCCGACCCCGGGATCGACATCGCCCGGCTGGAAGCCGTGCGCCATGCCATTGGTGACCATGTCTCCCTCGCCATTGACGGCAACGGCAAATGGGATCTGCCGACCTGCAAGCGCTTCTGCGCGCGGGCCGAGGCGCTCGACATTTTCTGGTTCGAGGAGCCGCTCTGGTATGACGATGTCGGCTCGCATGCCGCGCTGGCGAAGGCGACTTCGATACCGATTGCGCTCGGGGAACAGCTCTATTCGCTCGACGCCTTCCGCGCCTTCGTCGCGGCCGACGCCATCCACTACGTCCAGCCCGACGTGACCCGCCTCGGCGGCATCACCGAGTACATCCAGGTCGCGGAGCTTGCACTCGCCAGCCGCCTGCCGGTCGCGCCCCATGCTGGCGAGATGAGCCAGGTCCATGTCCATCTCGCCTATTGGCATCAGGCGACGCCGATCCTCGAATACATTCCCTGGATCAAGGATGCCTTCGTCGAGCCCGCCAATGTCGCCGATGGCTATTTCCTAAGACCCCAGCAGCCCGGCGCCGGCACGACGCCGACCGCTGAGGCGCTCACCCGCTACGCCAAGCCTCTCGCTTGAGAAACCTCATGAAAATCACTGCTGTTGAAACCATCCGCCTGACCGAGTTCGGCAACATCATCTGGGTGCGGCTCCACACCGATGCGGGCCTGGTCGGTCTCGGCGAGACCTTCATGGGCGCCGCCGCGGTCGAAGCCTATCTGCACGAGACCGTGGCGCCGAAGCTGCTCGGCAAGGACCCGCTCCAGATCGAGGCGCGCAATGCCAGCCTGAACAACTATCTCGGCTGGCGCGGCTCGGGCGTCGAAACGCGCGGCAACTCGGCCGTCGACATCGCGCTCTGGGACATCTACGGCAAGGCGATCGGCCAGCCGGTCAGCGTCGCGCTCGGCGGCAAGACGCGCGACACGATTCGCACCTACAACACCTGTGCCGGCTACAAATATATTCGCGATGCGCGCTCGCAGGCTGTCGCCAACTGGCATGTCGGCGAGCAAGGCGGCCCCTATGAGGATCTCGAAGGCTTCCTCTATCGCGCCGACGAACTCGCCCATTCCCTGCTCGAGCAGGGCATCACCGGCATGAAGATCTGGCCCTTCGATATCGCGGCAGAACGCGCGGCTGGCTGGGACATCACGCCTCAGGAACTGAACACCGCGCTGGAGCCGTTCCGCAAGATCCGCAAGGCGGTCGGCGACAAGATGGACATCATGGTCGAGTTCCACTCGCTCTGGAGCCTGCCCATGGCGAAGAAGCTGGCGGAGCGCCTGGCCGAATTCGACACCTACTGGCACGAGGACCCGTTCCGGCTCGACAATGTCCACGATCTCGGCGAGTACGCCCGCCACTCCAAGGCCTGGGTCTGCGCCTCGGAAACGCTGGCCTATACCCATTCCTTCCGAGATTATCTCGAGACCGGTGCCGCCGGGGTCGTCATGCTCGACCTGTCATGGTGTGGCGGCCTGTCGGAAGCCCGCAAGATCGCAGGCATGGCCGAGGCCTGGCACACGCCGGTCGCCCCGCATGACTGCACAGGCCCGGTCGTCTACGCGGCATCGTGCCATTTCTCGATGCATGCCCGGAACACGCTGATCCAGGAATCGGTCCGCGCCTTCTATACCGGCTGGTACACCGAGCTGGTCACCGACCTGCCCAAGGCCGAGAACGGGATGATCACCGTATCGGACGCGCCCGGCCTCGGCCTCGAGCTGCTCCCTGGGCTGGAGAAGCGCGCCGACGCTATCGTGCGCTTCAGCCGCCTCTCCGACCTCTGAACTTCGGTATCGGCGCCCGCCGTCGCATTTCCGACCCGGCCTCCGAGCGAAGCCGGGTCGCTGCAAGGATCTCGCGCCCTGCTCTGCTCCCCGCTCAGCTGAGCATGCGCGTGTCGCCGCAGACCGAGATTTCCTGACCGGAGATTGTCTTGGCGAAGGGGGACGCCAGGAAGACGATCTGCTTGGCGATGTCGTTCGGGTCGACGAACTGCTTGATCGAGACGCCCGCGAACAGGCGCTGGGTCATCTCCTCATGCGAGATGTTGAAGCTGCGCGCCTTGTTGGCGATCACGCTCTGGATACGGGCACCGTCGACCAGGCCGGGGCAGATCGCATTGGCCCTGATTCCGAACTCGCCGAGCTCCGCCGAGATCGCCTTGGTGAAGCCGATGACCCCCCATTTCGCCGCGCCATAGGGCGAGCGCAGCGGAAAGCCGTGCTTGCCGGCCTGGCTCGACAGATTGACGATGCTGGCATTGGCGGATTGCTTGAGATGCAGCACGGCGAGCCGGGTGCAGTTGTACTGACCGGTCAGATCGACTGCGACACAGGCATCCCAGTCCGCGGGATCGATTTCGTCGACGCGGCCGGTCGGCCCGGCGATACCGGCATTGTTGACGAGGCAGTCGAGCCCGCCGAGCGCCGCCAGCGCCTCATTGAACAGGTTGGCCACCGCGTCGCGGTCAGAGACGTCGCAGACCGATTGCGTGATCGCCGGATCGCTGGACGCCATCGCTGCCAGGGCCTCGCGATCGACGTCGCAGATATGGACCCTGGCGCCTTCCGCCGCAAAGGCGCGCGCCGTCGCCCGGCCAATGCCGTTGGCGCCCGCCGTAACCAGAACGCGCAATCCCTTGATCTGCAAATCCATTGTCGTCTCCCCCCGATGCCCGCGCCGTAGCGCCTCTCAGATTGCGGCGAACCCTGACTATGGCGCCAGGCCACCGGTGCTTTCGATATGGGCGGCGGCTGCAGCGATATCGGCTTCCAGCGCGGCCCTTGCAGCCTGCGGATCCCGGCGCCGCAGGGCATCGAGCAGGGCGGCATGGGAAACCACGGCGCTGCCACCGTCGAGGCGGCGCGGTTCGTGGCGCATATCGAGATTGAGGATGGGGCCGGCCTTGAGCCAGAGCCGCTCGATCATCTCGACCAAGGTCGGCATGCGCGCCGCCTCATAGAGCGTGAAATGCAGATTGCGGTTGGCTGCGACTGCGCCAGCGGCGTCTGGGGGATCGGCGCTCGCCGCCTGTCGGAACGCGGCCTCGTGCCGGGCAATCTCCTCGATCTCGGCTTCGTTTGCCGCCTTCGCCGCCTCTTCGGCCGCAAAGCCCTCGACGACCAGGCGCAGGCGCGTCAATTCGCGAAACTGTGCCAATCGCAGCAGCGGAACGCGTACGGCACGTCCGGGCAGAACCTCCAACGCGCCATCCGCGGCGAGCCGGCTGACCGCCTCGCGCACCGGCATCATCGAGACACCAAGAGCCTCCGCGACACGCCGCAGCGAGAGCTTCTCACCCGGAGCAAGCCGGCCGGCGACGAGCAGCGCCCGCAATTCCCCGGTGACCCTCTCCCCCAGGGTCTCGCGCGTCAGCGCCCCGACCTCGTCGAGCGCGGATGCATCGCGACCAGCCGAGACATCACCGATCCCATCGTCGGCAGCCGGATTCGCGAAGGACTGGACAGGGGCAACCATGTCTGCCAACCTAACTGTGATCACAGATCACGACAAGTGGATATCAAGCCGCCAGCAGAGCAGACAGCAGGTCGACAATCTCCAGCGCAAAGCGCGGAACCGTTCTGGGAGGAACGCAATGGCAGACCATCAGCAGTCGAAATTTCGTTTGTCACGACGTCAGGCCCTTGCCGGGCTTGGAGCCGGTGCCGCTACCGGATTGATTGCAAGTCCGTCGCTGATCCTGGCGCAGACGCCGGATGCCATCCGCTTCGGCCACCTGACGCCGCGCACCGGTTTCCTCGGTCCGCTCGGCGAGTACGGCGTCATGGCCGTCGACCTCGCCGTCGAGGAGATCAATGCTGCGGGCGGCATCAATGGCCGCAAGCTCGAGGCCCTGAAGGAGGATTCGGTCAATCCGCAGACCGCCTCGACCAAGGCCGAGCGCATGATCGAGCGCGACAAGGTCGCGTGCATTCTCGGCGAGATTTCCTCGGCCTCCTGCCTGACGATCTCGCAGGTCGCAGCGCGCAACAAGATCCTCTTCGTCAACACCGGCGGCAACTCCGATGCCCTGCGCGGCGAAAGCTGCAACCGCTACATGTTCCATGTCGAGCACCAGAACTCGATGTATGTGAAGAGCTGCGGCCGCTCGCTGATGGCGCAGGGGCTGGTCAAGGGCAAGAAGTGGTTCTCGCTGACCGCCGACTACGCCTTCGGCCATGACCTGCTCAAGGTCGCCAAGCGCTTCATGGAGGCCAATGGCGGCCAATTCGCCGCCGACAAGCTGGTGCCGACCGACGCAACCGACTTCTCGGCGCTCCTGATCGAAATCCGCGCCGCCAAGCCCGACATCGTGATCTCGAACCTTGCCGGCAACCAGATCACCAATTTCCTCAAGCAGTATTCCGAATTCGGCCTGACCTTCCCCGTCGCCGGATTCGGCTTCGACACGGCGCTCGCCTGGGCTGCCGGCAAGGACAATTTTGGCGGCGTCTGGCCCTGCGTGTGGCACCACCTGATCGATACGCCGGCGAGCAAGACCTTCGTCTCCGCCTTCACCAAGAAATACGGCAAGCCGCCCGAGAACCAGGCCTGGGGCGATTACATGGCCGTGAAGATCATGGCCCAGTCGATGAACGAGCTGAAGAGCACCGACACGGCCAAGATCCTCGAGCACTGGGAAAAGGGCGCGAAATTCGACGTGATGAAGACGCGGGAAGGCTATTTCCGCGCCTCGGACCATCAGTTGATGAGCGAGATGTACACGATCACGGCGCTGCCGGCAGCGCAGGTCAAGAACCAGTGGGATATCTTCACCTCCTCGCCGCCCGTGCCGGGACCGAACGAAAGCCTCGAAGTGATCGCGACGACGGGGGACGAGGCGGTCTGCAAGATGAGCTGAGGCGCTCCCCCTTGCCAGATCCGCGCCGCCATTCCGGATCGGCCGCGCCAGCGGCGCCGATCCGGAAGCCATCGTAGAGCCCAGCGCCCTGGGATGGCCCCGGCACTCCGCTTCGTTGCGGCCGGGATGAAGGCGCCTCCCGAACCTCTCGGGCGCGCCGCGCCCCTGCCCGGCCCTGTCGATCAAGCAAAGGCGTCCCCTTGCTCATTCTCTTCATCCAGCAGGTACTGAACGGACTGCTCGACGGCGTCTATTACCTTCTGATCGCGCTCGGCCTGTCGCTGATCTTCTCGCTCGGCGGCATCGTCAATCTCGCGCATGGCGCCTTCTATGCGATCGGCGCCTATCTCACGATCGTGCTCGCGCCCCATATCGGCTTCGGCGGCGCGATCATCGCGTCGCCGGTGCTGGTGGCGCTGATCGGCATCGTCGTCGAGCGCGGCCTGTTCCAGCGCTTCTACCGCTCGGACCCGATCCTCTCGCTGCTGCTGACCTTCGGGCTCGCGATGGTGGCGGAGCAATCCCTGCGCATGATCTTCGGCGCGCCACCGCTCTCGTTCTCGATCCCGCCTGCACTGCGCGGCCAGATCTTCCTCGGCGAGTTCATCTACTCGCGCTATCGCGCGCTTCTGCTCCTGATCGCAGCAGCTTGCGTACTCGGGCTCTGGTTCCTGCTCCAGCGCACGTCCTTTGGTCGCGTCGTCCGGGCCGGCGTGCAGAACCCCGACATGGTCGGTGCGCTCGGCATTTCGCTGCAGCCCTACATGATGGCTGTAGCCGGCATCGGCATTGGGCTTGCCGGCCTGGCCGGCGTCCTGCTCGCGCCGATCTACTCGATCCATCCCGCCATGGGGCAGGAGATCATCACCCCGGCCTTCGTGGTCGTCGTCATCGGTGGGCTCGGCTCCTTCTGGGGCGTGGTCGTGGCGGCGCTGATGGTCGGCGTGGTCAAGGGCATCACCATTGGCCTCGGCTTCACGCAATGGTCGACCGCGGTGATCTACCTGATGATGCTGCTCGTCCTGCTGTTCCGGCCGCGCGGCCTGTTCGGCGAACGCATCCAGCGCTTCGAGTGAGGGCGAAATGACAGCCGCTCAGCGCGACCGCGCGCCTCTCCTCATTGCCGCCATCGGCCTCGCCGCCCTGCCCTTCCTGATGCATTTCATTGGGCTCGGCACCACCTCGGCGACCGAGATCGTCGTCTTCGCCATTGCCTGCATGGCCCTGAACATTCTCGTCGGCACGACCGGACTCGTCTCCTTCGGCCATGGCGCCTGGTTCGGGCTCGCCGCCTATGCCGCGGGCTTGATCCAGCGCAACTGGCTGCCCGGCCAGTTCGCCCTTCCGATCCTGCTCGCGGTGCTCTTCGTGGGCGTGCTCGCCTTCGCCTTCGGCGCCCTGATCCTGCGCCGCAAGGGCGTGTATTTCTCGCTCCTGACCCTGGCGCTCGCCGCCATGACCTATTCGATCGCCTTCCGCTGGACCGCCGTGACCGGCGGGGAGGATGGCCTCGGCGGCATCAGGCGCCCGCTCTTCGCAGGCGTCGATTTCGATCAGGCGCTGCCGTTCTACATCCTCGTTGCACTGATCGGCATGGCAGTGGTCTACGGGCTCTGGCGCTTCCAGCGCTCGCCGGTCGGCACCGTTCTGGTCGCGATCCGCGAAAACGAACAGCGCGCCCGGTTTCTCGGCTACCAGACGAACCGCTACAAGCTCGTCGCCTTCACCATCTCGGCGGCCCTGACCGGGCTCGCCGGCACGCTGCTGCTGTTCAACAACCGCATGACCTCGGCCGAGCCTATCTCGGTCGCCTTCTCCGGCGAATTGCTGGCGATGGTCGTGATCGGCGGCATGCGCTCCTTCCTGGGCCCGGCTCTCGGCGCGCTCTTCTTCGTGATCTTCCGCGACTATCTCTCGAGCCTGACACCAAACTGGCTGTTCTGGTTCGGGCTGCTCTTCGTCGGCTTCATCGTCTTCTCGCCCATGGGGCTCGTTGGCGTCGGCGAGCGGCTGCTGCGGCCCTTCCGCAAGCAGGCTGCCGAAGATGCGGCAATGTCGGCGCGCAAGGTCGGCGCGGTCACGCTCCCGGATTTCATGAAGCCGCAGAACTGGGTCGAGGGCGCAATCCTTACTGCGACCGGCCTCGCCAAAAGCTTTGGCGGCATCCAGGCGGTAGAGGGTGTCACTCTCGCGATACGCGACCGGTCGCTGCATGCGCTGATCGGCCCGAACGGTGCCGGCAAGACGACCGCCTTCAACCTGATCTCAGGCCAGTTTCGGCCGGATCATGGCGAGGTTCGCCTGCGCGAGCGCGAGATCACCGGGCTCTCGCCCGAAGCGATCACCCGCGCCGGCATCGGCCGTGCCTTCCAGATCACCAATCTGTTCCCGTCGCTTTCCGTCGCCGAGAATGTCCGTCTCGCCGTGCAGGCGCGCGCTCCGGAGCGCTTCGGCTTCTGGCGGGCGGCGGAGTCGCTGGGACAGGTCTCGGACGAGACGCGGCAGGTCATCGAGACCATGGGCCTGCGCGGCATCGAGAGCGCCGAGGCCGGCTCGCTCAGCTATGGCGGCCAGCGCCTGCTCGACATGAGTCTCGCCCTTGCCACCAAGCCGCGTGTCCTGCTCCTGGACGAACCACTCGCCGGTCTCGCAGCAGCCGAGCGCGAACGCGTCGGCAACCTGATCAAGTCGATCTCGGCCGACCTGCCGGTGCTGCTGGTCGAGCACGATATCGACCGCGTCTTCCAGATCGCGGACCATGTCACGGTGATGAACGAGGGCAGCGTGCTGGTCGACGGCACGGTCGAGGACGCGCGCTCCTCCCCGCAGGTTCAGGCGGTCTATATCGGCTCGGGCGCGCATGCGCTGGCCGAGAAGCCACGTCCCAGTGCGGCAGGAGAGACGATTCTGCTCGGGCTTTCCGGCGTCGACACCTATTACGGCAAGAGCCACATTCTCCGCGACGTCAGCTTCGACGTCCACGTGAACGAGATCGTGGCGCTGCTCGGCCGCAACGGCGCCGGCAAATCGACCTTGCTGAAGACGATCACCGGCATCGCACCGCCCGCCACGGGAACGATCAATCTTGCCGGTGCCGACATCGCACGCTTGCCGCCGGCCGTGATCGCGCGCGCCGGCATCGCCTATGTGCCGCAGGGGCGCGGTCTCTTCGCCGGCATGAGCGTCAAGGACAATATGGAGCTCGGCCGCCTCAAGCGCCTGACCGGCAACGGCACGCGCTGGGAGGACGACAAGATCTTCGCCTTCTTCCCACGCATCAAGCAGCGCTGGCATTCCCCGGCCGACTACCTCTCCGGTGGCGAGCAGCAGATGGTGGCCGTGGCGCGGGCGCTCTCCGGTGACACACGTGTCTTGCTGCTGGACGAGCCCTTCGAGGGCCTCGCCCCGGCTGTGGTCGAGGAACTTTTCGAGGCCTTCGACAAGCTGAGACAGGAGATCGCGATCGTGATCGTGGACCACCATCTCGACCTTGCGCTGGCACTTTCGGACCGCACGGTCGTGCTTGAGCGCGGCCAGGTCACTCATGCCGGCCCGTCGAAGGCTCTCAGCCAGGACCTGGCGCTACGCCGGCAGGTGCTCTGGCTGTGAGCGCCCTGCCTCAACCCTATCCCGACCTTCGTCGCTTCCCGCAGGATCAACACGCATGACCAAGATCGCGATCATAGGCTCCGGACTGATCGGCCGTGCCTGGGCCACCATCTTCGCCAGCCATGGTTTCGACGTCGCACTGCATGATGTCGCGCCCGGAGTGGCCGAGGCCGCCCGCACCCATATCGGCAGCAATCTTGAGGAACTCGCCGGCCACGGCCTCGTCGAGGACCCAAGGGGCTCGCTCGCGCGTATCCGCGTCGCCTCGGGCCTGGCGGATGCCTTGAACGGCGCCGACCTCGTGCAGGAGAACGGGCCGGAGGCCGTGGAAACCAAGCGCGCCCTCTTCGCCGAGATGGACAGGCTTGCCGCGCCGGAGACGATTCTCGCCTCCTCGACCTCGTTCATCATGGCCTCGGTGTTCAGCGAGACGCTCCCGGGGCGGGCCCGCTGTCTCGTCGCCCATCCCGTCAATCCTCCGCATCTCGTACCCATCGTCGAACTTGCACCGGCGCCCTGGACGGATCCGGCCGTCCTCGCCCGGGCCAAGGCGATCTATGAACAGGCCGGGCAGGTTCCGATCGTGCTGCGCAAGGAGAAGCCGGGCTTCGTCCTCAACCGCCTGCAGGCCGTGCTGCTGGCGGAAGCCTTTCGCCTCGTCGGCGAGGGCGTCGCGAGTGCGGAAGACGTCGACAAGACGATCCGCGACGGGCTCGGCCTGCGCTGGTCCTTCATGGGGCCGTTCGAGACGATCGAGCTCAACGCGCCCGGCGGTATTCCCGATTACTGCGCCCGTTACGGCGCCTCCATCGCGACCATGGCGGCACAAGCCGTTGGCGGCGACCCGTTTGGCGCGGAAACCGTCGCCACGGTCATGAGCGAATGGCCCGGAACGCAATCGGCCGAGCGGGTGAAGCGCCTGAGCGACTGGCGCGACACGCGGCTGGCCGCACTGCAGGCCCATAAGCGCGCGGCCGCGCGCAAACCCGTCTGAAATCCTTCATCCTGACCGCTGATGGGAGCCGCCATGGCCAAGAACCGCAAAGTCATGATCACCTGCGCCGTGACCGGTGCGATCCACACCCCCTCGATGTCGCCTTACCTGCCGGTGACCGCCGATGAAATCATCGACGCTGCGGTCGGCGCCGCCGAAGCGGGAGCGGCGCTCGTGCATGTCCATGCTCGCGATCCCGTCACCGGCAAGCCGGACCAGTCCCCCGAGGCCTTCGAGCCCTTCCTGAAAGTGATCAAGCAGCGCAGCGATTGCGTCATCAACATCACCACGGGCGGTGCGCCGACCATGGGTATCGAGGAGCGTCTGCGACCCTGCGCCCATTTCAAGCCCGAAGTCGCCTCGCTCAACATGGGCTCGATGAATTTCGGTCTGTATCCGATGCTGAGCCGCTTCAAGGCGTTCAAGCATGATTGGGAGCAGCCCTATCTCGAAGGCTCGAAGGACCGCATCTTCAAGAACACGTTCCAGGACATCGAGAACATCCTGACGACCTGCGCCGAGAACGGCACGCGCTTCGAGATCGAGTGCTACGATATCGGACATCTCTACACGCTGGCGCATTTCGTCGATCGCGGGCTGGTGAAGCCGCCCTTCTTCGTCCAGTCGGTCTTCGGCCTGCTCGGCGGCATCGGGCCGCACCCGGAAGATGTCGCGCATATGAAGCGCACGGCCGATCGGCTCTTCGGCGACCAGTACCATTGGTCGGTGCTTGGCGCCGGGCGTCACCAGCTTCCGATCGCCGCAATGGCTGTCGCGATGGGTGGCAACCTGCGCGTCGGTCTGGAGGATTCGCTTTGGATCGGGCCGGGACAGCTGGCAAAATCCAATGCCGAACAGGTCCGGGCGGCGCGGAAGATCATCGAAGGTCTCGGACTGGAGCTGGCGACTCCGGACGATGCGCGCGAACTGCTGCAGCTCAAGGGGGCAGACAAGGTCGCCTTTTGAACGGCGCCGCTACTAAAGCATCGGCCCGAAAAGTGGATTGCGGTTTTCGGGAAAGCCGATGCAAGGACAAAGGGTTAGATCATCGGACTGGATACGATATCCGGTCCGTTGATCTAACTCCGCCTCGAAATCGCGGCCGACCTACTGCCGGTCATCATGACGGTGCGGAACGCCTCGATCTGCGCGGCGGAAGATGCATCGTCCCTCGCGCCCCCGACGATTCGGTTCAACGGCAGCGTTTGCTGGAATGCATGATTGAGGCGACCGCCGCGGCGCAGAGGCCGAGCAGACATGCCGAGACAAGCAGGGTCGGCATGATGCCGGCCCTGTCGAACCCTGCCGCATAGATCAGCGGCATGGCCGACTGCCCGAGCATGGCCGCCATCGAGTGCAACGCCATCATCGCGCCCTGCGTATGCGGGGTCAGCGTCGCCAGATAGGTCTGAAGTGGAATGGCTGCACTGCGATAGTGCGAAGCCGAATGCCAGCAATGCGCCGAACTGCAAAGGCCAGGGAAGATGGGCACTCAGACTTGCCATGGCGAGCGCCATGACCAGCCCGCCGGCCAGGGTGAAATGGACTGGCGTTATCCAGCGCAGGGTGCGGCGCAGGCTGACCCCATAGGCAATGCTGCCGATCATGAAGCCGGAGAGCACGATGCCGACGGTGGACGCACTGGCTCCGACGAGAAAGGCAATGTGCGGGAACAAGCCCTGTGTCAGTCCGGTCAGGGCAAGCTGCAGCCCAAGATCGCGGCGGGCGCTCGCCAGCCCGAGAATCCTGCGATAGGCAGAGAACGCCGAGCCGAACCCGGCGCGCGATGACGAGACTTCGCGGGTATCGCGCAGCGCCGCCGTGACGATAGCGAAACAGCTCAGGCCGATCAGGCCGGCCACGAGCAGGCTGCCGCGCCAGCCGAGCGCATCGGCAATGAAGCCGGACCCGACGGCCCCGGCCAGCGACCCTGTGACCGAGGCCGCACTGGCCTTGCCGAAAGCCTCCTGATGCCCCTCAGGCGCGATCCGCTCCGCGAGGATGGCAAAGCACAGCGGGAATGTGCCGGCCGTGAAGAAGCCGACGACGAGCCGGGTGGCGAGCAGCAGCTCGAAACTGGAGGCAAGGCTGCCGAGCAATGTGCCAAGCGCGCTCACCCCGAGGCAGACGCGCATCACCCGCAATTTGCCGAGTTGGTCGCCGAGAGCACCGGCAATCGGCTGTGCCAGGGCATAGGCGAGCGCAAACGCCGTCGCCATGGCCACAACCTGGCTGCGAGGCACCGCAAAATCCCGGCTGAGCATGGGCAGCACCGGGTCGAACAGGAACACACCAAGCGAAGAGCCGAAGCAGGCGAGGCCGAGAATACGCAGCAATGCATGCTGTTGGTCGGGCGGTGGCTTCTGGCATGGGGCCTGTCCCCCTGGCGTGCCGACGGGCAGATTGGTCATCGGCTTGCGCAGACCCCTTTCATCGTCATCGGCTGCCCAAGTTGGCGATAGACCGTCCCGGGCACCGCGAGTAGCAGCACGGGGGCTATGTGATTTGACCCCGCGCCGACCGAACAAGATGCTCGATATCGCCCAATTCCGAGCAGATCAGCCGTTCTGGCCGCTCTTTCGGCAGCATCATTCAGGGAGGGACGTGGCTTAGAAGAGCGGGGTGATGTCTGCTTGGGTTATCGGTGCATCCATCGCGACATCGCTCTCAATGCAAGAGAGCCGGCGACACTGTCATCACACGCGACCGTCTCGGAGGATCGAGCGACGCCCGAAGGCCGGAGGATCCTGGATCTGTGTGGTTCGGAGTTTGAGTCCGGGGTAGCGGCAGCTCCTGCCGATCAGATGTGGTGTGCCGAGAAGCGTGGGAGTTCTTGGCGCTTCTCGGCGTCTGCATCCTGGCCCCAAGGCCAGCTGGACATACGTCACTACGCGGCGTCATCCCTGCGCGGCGACCGCCCGCACTGGTCCGGGGCGCGCCCCGGATTGCCCGGTCAGCGGCGGCAGACTTGCACGCGGCGGACGACCCAGCGGCCACGATGGTCGCGCACGCGACGGTTTTCCCACCAGCAGCGGCCATGGCGTGGCGCGACATGCCGCGGGGGCGAACGGTGCCATTGTGCGAGTTCGACGCCGGGATTGGTGGCAACGCTACCAGCCGATGATACCGGGGCAGCAAAGGCAGTGCCCGAACACAGTGCTCCGATAACCATCCCAGCAGCGAGCGCTGCTCCGCGAATATCAACCAATTGATCCTCCTTGGCCTCAAGCCAAATGTTGACCCGGCGCATCACCACGCCAGGCAATCGATCGGCCGCTGTCACGGCCGATCGTTCCTGCTCCGCCCGCTTTGACCGCGAGCTCGGCGAAAACTCTCGGCAGTCGGACAGAATTCAGAAGCGCCAGATGAGCGGAACGATGAAGACGGCCACCACGAAGAACCAGATCAGCAGCGGCAGGCCGAGCTTCCAGTAATCGCTGAAGGCATAGCCGCCTGGCCCCATCACCATCAGATTGGTCGGCGTCGCGATCGGGGTGAGGAAAGCTCCGGCGGCGGCAACGGCCGTGCTCATCAAGACCGGCCGCGGCGAAATCCCCATGCTGGCGGCAGCGGCCACCCCGATCGGGATGACGATCAGCGCGGTCGCGGTATTGCTGATCAACTGCCCCATGACGGCAGTCAGCACGAACAGACCCGCAAGCAAGGCGACTGGGCCGGCATCGCCAACCATGTAGACGAGCCGCTCGGCCATCAGCTTCGCCGCACCGGTTTCCACCATCGCGGTCGAGAGCGGCATCATCGCGCCGACGAGGATCACGGTGGTCCAGCCGATCGCGCGGTAGGACTGCTCGACATTCATGATGCCCGACAGGATGATCGCGCCTGCAGCCAGCAAACCTGCGACGGCGGGCGGGACGACGCCTGTGGCAAGCAGCAGAACCATCGCGACGAGAATGATGACGGCCTGCTTCGCGCCGGGGCCCATCGGCACGGCTTGACGGCGCACCAGTTCGGGCGAGCTCACGACGAGGACATCGGGATCGTCGAGATGGACGTCGAGCGCCTTCCAGGTGCCCTGCAGCAGCATGGTATCGCCGGCTTGCAGCACGATGCCACCGGAATCCTTGGTTGCATTCGCGGCGGCGAGTTCCGCCCCCGCGCGCTGCACGGCCAGAACGATCAGATCGCCACTGTCGGTGACCATCCCCGGGAAAACGGTCTGGCCGATCAGGCCGGAGCGCGGCGGGATCACGACTTCGGCCAGACCGGAGCGCTGGTTGAACAGCGTCTCCGCGCCCTGCCCCTGCTTTGCCTCCTCACGGAAGGCGAGATGCATCTCCGCCGCCAGTGTCGCGGCCGCGTCAGCCTCACCGCGAACCAAAAGATGATCGCCATCGGCAATGACCGAGCGACGGATGGGGCTTGCGGTTTCGCCCTCCTGAATGGCGACCAGCTGCAGTCCCGGATAGGCCGACAGGTCGATGCTGGCGGGCGCAGCGCCGAGATAAGGCGAACTGGCACGCACGCGCATCTGATAGATGCCGCTGGCAAGGCCGTATTGCTCGACCAGCGTCTTGGCATGCCGGCTGAAATCGGCGGGCATGGTCGCGCCATTGCGCTCAGGCAGCAGGCGCTGGCCGAAGAGGATGATGATCGCCATCGTGCCCGCCAGCAGCGGCACGCCGACCAGCGCGAATTCGAAGAAACCGAAGCTACCCATCCCTGCATCGCTACTGGCCTCGGAGACCAGCACGTTCACGGGAGTTCCCGTCAGCGCCAGCATCGAACCCGCATGCGCGGCGAAGACCAGCGGCATCAGCAGTTGCGAAGAATTGCGCTTGAGCCGAACCGCGATGACGACAACAACCGGCAGCAATGCAGCGACGGCGCCGTTGAGGCTGATCACCGCGGTCAGCAGCGAAACGAGAATCATGGTGAGAATCAGAAGGCGGGTTCGACTTTCCTCGCCCGCTCCCTTGATCAGGAGTTGGCCTGCCCAGGCGGTGACGCCGGTGACCTCGAGCCCGGAGCTGACGACGAAGAGCGAGGCGATGAAGATGACGGCGGGGTCGCCGAAACCGCCCAGAGCCTGGGGCAGGGTCAGGACCCCGGTCGCCCAAAGGGCAAGCGCTACTCCCATCGCGACCAGAACGACGGGAATCTTGTTCCAGATGAACAAGACCACGGCAACGGCGATGATGGTGCCGGTATAGGCTATCGGGCTCAATCGCTCAGCTCCCTATTGGGCCCTGCCAGGCCGCAGAAATGCGTAGGGCGCAGCATGCCGGCGCAGTCTACGCCCCGGCACACCGCACCCAGCCAAGGCCTCAGTCTTCCAGGGTCGCCATCAGGATACCAATGCGGCAACCCTTTTCGTACTCGGTGAGATTCACATACTCCTTGATGGTATGGATCTCGGCCTGCCCGGCGCCGATGGTGATGGTCGGAACCCCGTGCTTGTCAAACCAGTTGGCGTCGAGACCACCATTGGAGAACAGATAGGTCGGCTCGATGCCCAGCAGCTTGAGCGCCTTGGTGGCACGCTTCACCACCGGAGCATCCTGGCCCAGTTCGAAGGGGGGGTAAGCCGGCTTCTGGCTGAACTTCACCTCCGCGGTGTTGCCCTCGTGATCCTTCACCTCGCCCTGCGCCTTGGCGAAGGCCTCCTTGTAGCCGTTCGCGATCTTGGTCGCGAAGGCAGCCTCCGGGCTGCGCGCCTCGCCGCGGATATAGACGTAGTCGGTGACGACATTGGTCGCATCGCCGGCCGCGACCGTGCCGCCCTTGCCGCCGAAAATGCCGACATTGCTGGTGCCGTGGCCGTCGGATTTGACGACCTTGCCGAACCAGCCGGCACGCTGTGCCTCGGCGATCGCGATGGCGCCGACCAGCGTCGCCGAAATGCCCTTTTCCGGCGCGACGCCGGCATGGGATGCCTTGCCCTTGATCTCGACTTCCCAGTTCTCCTGGCCGACTGCACCGACGAGCAGCTCCGAGGCGAGCTGGCCATCGACATTGATGCACATCGCAGCCCCGCCGAGATCGGCCGGGTTGAGTTCACGGGCACCATGCAGCCCGCTCTCCTCGCGGACGGTGAAGAGCAGGGTGATCGGCGGATGCGGCAGCTTGTGCTTGATCAGCGTCTCGGCGAGCACGACCAGGAGCGCGACGCCGGTGCGGGCATCGCCGCCGAGCGCGGTCGTCCCGTCGGAGACGATGCGGTCGCCCTCACGCCGAGGTTTGGCGCCGGCGCAAAGCGGCACGGTGTCGAGATGGGTGGAGAACAGCAGGCGTGGCCCCGGCCGCGTGCCCGGCAGATCGACGAAGAGATTGCCGGTCTCCGTCGGCACCGGGATGCGCTTGTTGGCATCGTCGAAGCGGATCGCGGATGCCGGCACCCCGACCTTCTTCAGCGCCTCGCTGACCGCAGCCCCGATCTTGGCTTCCTGACCGGTCACGCCTTCGACCGAGAGGAAATTCATCAGGTGGTCGATGGCACTTGCGACGTCGAGGGGGATTGAGGGGCTGCTCATGATGTCCATCCGATCAGGTCAGGGTTATTTCGTTTCGGGCTGCGCGACCGGCCGTCACAGGCCCCAGGGCAGGCCGAGCATCTTCCAGACCGCGAAGAGCGCCGTCCACAACACGAACATCCAGACGACATAGGGCAGCATCAGGGAGACGATCGTGCCGACACCTGCGGTCTTGTCGTATTTCTGGGCGAAGCCCACGACGAGGGCGAAATAGGCGTTGAGCGGTGTGATCGCGTTCATCGGGGAATCGCCGACGCGATAGGCGGCCAGCACCGCTTCCGGCTCGACGCCGAGCTTCATCAGCAGCGGCACGAAGACGGGCGCGAAGATCGCCCATTTTGCAATCGCGCCGGTCAGCAGCAGGTCGATGATCGCGACCACGACGATGAAGCCGAGCAGCAGCGGCAGCGCGCCGATATTGGCCGACTGCAGGACGCCCGACAGGCTGAGCGCCATGACGGTGCCCATGTTGGTATAGGTGAAATAGGCGACGAACTGGCTCAGCACGAAGAACAGGAAGATCGTGCCGCCGAGATTCTTGATCGACTTCTCGATCGCCGCGATCACCTCCGGCAACGTCCGCAAGGTCCCGGCTCCGATGCCATAGGCCCAGCCCGTGGTGAGGAACATCAGCATGATCAGTGCGATCAGCCCGTTCATGAAGGGCGAGTTGCCGATCAGCTCGCCGGTTGTCGGATTGCGCAGCGGCGCCCCCGGCGGCAGTGTCAACAGACAGAACACCGCAACCAGCGCGAGCAGGCCGAGCCCCGCGAAGCGCAGTCCACGCGTTTCCTGATCGGACAACGAAGCGCCCTGCTCCGTCGTGGTGCCTTCGGCCGCCAGCTTCGGATCGTAGACGCCAAGGCGCGGTGCGATCATCCGGTCGGTGATGAAGGCGATGACGACGGTGAGGAACAGCACCGAGGCGATCGAGAACCAGACATTGGAAGCCAGGCCGATCGAGCGGTTCGGATCAACGAGATGGGCGGCGTCATTGGTGAACTCGACGAGAACGGCGTCGAGCGGCTTGATCAGCATATTGACCGTGAAGGCTCCGGCCACGGCAGCAAAGCCGAGCGCGAGGCCGGCGAGCGGATGACGCCCAACGGCGAGATAGGCAATGCCGGCGAGCGGGATCAGGACCAGATAGCCCGCATCCGCGGCAATGCTGGCGAGGATGCCGACGAAGGCCAGGATATAGGTCAGCGCCCAACCCGGCGACACGATGACGAGCTTCCGGATCAGCGCCGTCACCAGGCCGGATTCCTCGGCCACGCCGGCCCCGATCATCGCGACGATCATCAGCCCCACGGCGGTGAAGCTCATGAAGTTCGGAATCAGCGACGAATAGATGAAGCGAATGCCTTCGACGTTGAGCAGGCTGCGTATCGCCGTGCTCGCCATCTCGACCTTATGGGTGTCGGGATTGATGCGCTCGAAGGTGACCGCCGCGCCGAACAGGCTGAGCACGGCCGACAGCACCATGACGATGGCGATGAGGATGAGGAAGATGACGACGGGATGGGGAACCATGTTCCCCACTTTCTCGACCGTATCGAGAAATCTCTGCATCGTTGTCTTTGACGCGACGTTCCCGGTAGACATGTCTTGCCCTCCCCTAAGCCTTGGACTTCGGCCCCACGGGGGGTCGCGATGAGCAGGTGTGCCGCCGGAATCGTTGCCGAGGCGGTCATACCGGCAACTTAATTCCCTGCGCGCCGAGGGCATCGGCACAGAATCCCAAAGCTTGGACCGCCTGTCCCAAAGTTGACGGCAAGCTTGCTGCCTCCGGATGGGTTCTTTATCCTGACACAGCCGCTCGAGATCCTCCGATCTCCTATTTGCAGATTGGGGACGTCGACGTGACACCGACGCACGGTAAGGCATGCAAGAGCAATTCGGTAAGCCCGTTACTGCGTGCAATGCTTGGCGCGCGCCCGAATCCTGGGGCTCTTTGACCATGGGCCGCCGCCTCGACACCTTGGGGATGAGCCTGGCGGGACTTGCCGTCGCGTTCGGCCTCAGTGCTTGCGCTTCGGCGCCACGCGGATTGCTTCAACCTGTCGAGCCCGTTGCCGGTACCGACCGTGTGAACATGCTTGCCGCGACGACGCGCGCTCCCTCGGCGGAAGCGGGTGTTCTGTTCAGCGGCGAGCGCGGAGATACGGTCTCGTTCAGCAATATCGTCGTCTCGATCCCCAAGGATCGGGAGGTCGGTACCATCCAGCTGCCGCGCACGGCTCCCGGCAATGCGGCAACGGATTTTGTCGTCACCTCGACCGCGCCGGTCGCCAAGACGGACCTCGTCAAATGGTTCAAGTCGACGGGCGGGCGCAAGCGCCGGGTCTTCGTCTTCGTCCACGGCTTCAACACGCCGTTCGACCGCGCCGTCTTTCGTTTCGCGCAGTTGACCCATGACGCCGATGCCGATGCGTCCCCGGTCCTGTTCTCGTGGCCGTCGCGCGGCCATCTGCTCGACTACAGCCGGGATTTCGACAATGCATCGTATTCCCGCTCGGATCTCGCTTATCTGCTGAAGGCGGCTGCAAGTAGCCCCTCTGTCGGCGAAATCGTCATCCTCGCCCATTCCATGGGGAGCTGGCCTGCCGTCGAGGCCGTCAGGCAGATCGCTCTCGAGCAGGGCGGCGTCCCCCGGAAGATCAACAATCTCATTCTGGCCTCGCCCGATCTCGATGTCGGCGTGTTTCGCCGGCAAGTCGAGGACATGGGCTCCCAGCGTCCGCAGATCACGCTTTTCGTCTCGCAGAACGACAGGGCGCTGCAGCTCTCCCGCTTCATTTCCCGCGGAGCGACGCGCCTCGGCGGCATCGACCTGACGCGCGACGAGTACCAGCAGCAGCTGGCGGGGTTGTCAGGCATCACGGTGCTGGATCTCAGCGCCATCAATGCCGGCGACCGCATCAATCACGACCTCTTTGCCGCCAGCCCCGATGCGGTCCGCCTCATTGGAGGCCGGCTGCTCCAAGGCCAGGTCATCACCGATTCCGACGTTTCCACTCCGCTGATGGCTGCGGATGCGCTCGGTTCGGCCGCCAGCCTGATCGTTACCGCGCCGATTCGCGTCTTCGACGCAGCGTCCCCGCGCCAGTAGCGAGCCAAGTGCCGCAAGAGGACCACCTGCTTCCTCCTGATAACGGCAATTCTCGGCGGTTTATTGCTTGCCATTGCTAGCTCCGAGCGTCACAGTTTCTTCACGGAACTGAGAAACATTGACCTCCCGTTGGTACGCGGGGCCAAGATTAACGTAACGCTATCGCGAGGAGAATGCCGTGTCGGCTCTCTCTAGTACCAATTCAGGGATCCCGGGCGGAGCGGTCTTCGTTCAGAACTTCTCGACCAAGGGACTGCCCGCGGAGGATCAGTTCGACGCGTGGCGTTCTCTGCTCTCCGAGACGATCGATCTCTTGCCTACGCCGAACGCGTCCGAGCCATTCGACGCCGAGTTCTCCTCGTGGAGCTTCGGCGACGTCGTTCTGACCAGGACGCTCTACGCCGACGCCCCCGCTCGCCATTGGCGGCACAGGCCGCGGTCCTTCATGGATCATTGGTGCGTCGTGCTCGCACATTCCTGTTCGCCTGAGTGCAACCTGCTTTCCCTGAGCCCCCCCGAGCGGCAAGGCAATCTCAGCTTCCGCTCGCTCGCCATGCCGTTCGAAGGCCAGGCCGAGGACACGGAAGTCCTGACGCTGTTCCTGCCTCGTAACTTTTGCCAGGAGGAACTCGTCGATTTCGAGCGGGCGCACGATCTGGAAATCAATCCCGAACTCGGGGCGCTGCTCACGGGCTATATGGAGAACCTCGCCCGACAACTGCCGCATATCTCGGTGGAGCATGCGCAGGGCCTCGCCACCGCGACGCGTTCGCTGGTCGCGGCCTGCATCGCGCCGCGGGTCGAACGTTCCGAGGCTGCGGAGGTGCCGCTGACCTCCCTTCTGATCGATCGTGCCCGGCGCGTCGTCCGGCAGAACATGGCCTCCCCCGAGTTTGGTCCCGAGCGGCTGGCGCGCCTCATGGCGATGTCCCGCTCCAAGCTCTACCGGCTGTTCGAGAGCACGGGTGGCGTGGCTCATTTCATCAATCGCGAAAGGCTTCGCGAGGCGCATCGCCGACTCGCATCGACTCGCGATGCCCTGTCGATCCACGTCATCGGCAATGAAGTGGGCTTTATCGATCATTCGACCTTCAGCCGGGCGTTCCGACGTGAGTTCGGCTACAGCCCCACCGAGGCGCGCGAACGGCACCTGACCAAATTCTCCTCGCTCCCATCTGGACTTGCCCAGCAGGATGCGGCGCTGGACGATGCAGCGGGAGGGAGCGGAGATGAACGCGCCGCACACAGCCTTGCCGACTAGCCGAAGAGCATGAGGTTCTCGGCATGAAGGGGGCGACGGGGCGCCTCTCCTTTCTCTACGCGGCCCTTTTCTTCGAGCTCGGCGTCAATCTGCCGTTCTTTCCGCTCTGGCTGCGCGCGCAATCGCTTGGTGACGATGCGATCGGCATCGTGCTTGCCGCACCGCTGCTGACCCGCATCATCGCAAATCCGGTCGTTGGCGTCCTCGCGGACCGGAGCGTGCGCATGACCATTGCGCTGGTTGCCTGCTCGGTGGCTGTCGTCATCGGCACAGGTTTTCTCGCCTTTGCCGCGGGCTTCCTGCCAATCCTGCTGCTGGTGATTGCGATCGCGCTCGCCCAGGGTCCACTGATCGCCCTCACCGATGCCGTAACCCTGCGCAGCCTCGAGGGCTTGCGCTCGGCAGAGCTGCGCTACGGGCGGATTCGCCTGTGGGGCTCGGCGGGCTTTGCGCTCGCCAACCTCTCGGCGGGCTGGATGCTCGACTGGCTGCCGATCTCGTCCATCATCGGAATGTTGCTGCTGTCGGCGCTTGCGACCGCGCTTGCCACGGTCGCCGTCGCAACCATTCGCCTGCCGGAGAGATCAGCCGCTCCCCACGAGAGGGCCGGGTTGGTGGAGAGGCCGCATCTGCTGATCCTGACGATTGCCGGGGCGGCACTCGTCCAGGCGAGCCACGCCGCCGTCTACGGGTTCAGCACGTTGCACTGGCAAAGCCTCGGCATTTCCGGGGGTACCATGGGAAGCCTCTGGGCGGCGGGCATCGCGTCGGAGATCACATTCTTCAGCCTGCTCGGATACGTCATCCGCGGCTCGGCCGGAGCAGGCGTCCTGCTCGCCGCCAGCGGCGCTGTCGCCACATTGCGCTGGGCCGGCATGGCTCTCGACCCGGATATAGCCTTCGTCGTCCTGCTGCAGCTGACGCATGGCCTGACCTTCGGCGCGACGCATCTGGGCAGCATCTTTCTGCTCGCGAAGTTCGCGCCGCGCAGCATGCTGGCCCAGGCTCAGGCCTGGCTTGCCGCCGGATGGGCCGGGGTGATGGCGGCTCTGACGACCCTTGCCGGCTATCTCTACGGCTCGTGGGGGGAGCATGTTTATGGCCTGATGGCGATCGCTTCCGGCATCGGCTTCCTCTTGCTGATCCCTGTCGCAGCCAGCCTGAGACGGGAGGATACGGCTCCGCAGCAAGGACCTCCGGACGCCGAGTACCCTGTCCCAAAATTGGGATGACCAGCGCAGAGTTGGGATTCTGAGCTAATCCGCGCTTCCCGGACTGTTGGTAGCGTCCGTCCCTGCCGCCCGAAGAGATTGGCGACGGACACTTGTCTTGCGCCCGAGGTTCCACGGCCTCTGCCTCGCGGTTGCCAGAGGAAGAACATGATGCTTTTGAACGGCTTGCGAGAGAACCCGTTCCCCGCGAATGGCAGGATCGTTGCAAGAACTCCGCCGTGTGCGAGGGCGGCGCTGCGAGGGCCGAAGGCATGAGCGTGCGTCGCGGCCCTGGTCCCTCCCGGTCTCTGCATGCAGCCGCGCTGACCGTCATTGCACTCGCCTCCGCAGCCTGCCAGCGCGAGGCCGACGAGGCCCCGCCGCCCGTGCGGATCGTCCGCACGATCACGGTCGACGAGCCCCGCCAGGCAGCGGACATCAATTTCACCGGCCATATCGAAGCGCAGGACCAGGCGTCGCTCTCCTTCCGCATCGGTGGCCGGCTGGCGGAGAGGCGCGTCGCGGTCGGCGCGACGGTACGCGAGGGAGAGGTCGTTGCCCGCCTCGACCCCGAGAACGAACTCAACGAACTGCGTTCGGCGCGGGCGGCACTCACGGCTGCTCAGGGCCTTCTGAGAAAGGCCGACAACCAGTTGCAGCGCCAGAGCCATCTGCTCCAGCGCAATGTCACGACGCAGGCTGATTTCGAGGCTGCCGAGCAGGGGCGCACGGCTGCCCGGGCTCAGGTCGACGCCGCACAAGCCCGCGTCAATTCCGCAGAAGATGTCGTCGGCTTCACCACCTTGAAGGCCGATGCACCAGGCGTCGTGACCAGGATCGGCGCAGAGCCGGGCGAGGTCGTCGCTGCCGGCCGGATGATCGTGCAACTCGCAAGGCGCGAGGGGCGCGATGCCGTATTCGAGGTGCCCGCCGCATTGATGCGCAGCCTGCCGGCCGATGCGCGCGTGTATGTCGCGCTCACCGGCGATCCCGGCACCACCGTCAGGGGCCGGGTACGCGAGGTCTCGCCCCAGGCCGACCCGGTGACGCGGACCTTCCGAGTCAGGGTCGGTCTCTCAGAGCCTCCGCAGTCCTACCGGCTCGGGACCGCGGTCCTCGGCACGATCCGCGGCAGCGAAGCCTCGGCCATTACCATACCGTCGACGGCGCTGGTGCGCCGCGAGCAGGATACCGGAGCCTGGGTCGTCGATCCCAAGACGCTCACCGTGTCGCTGCGCAAGCTCGACGTCCTCAGCGCCGACCCCGCGACGGCCCTGATCGGCAAGGGCCTGGCACTTGGCGATGTTATTGTCACGGCCGGCGCGAGCCTTTTGCAGGAAGGCCAGCATGTGCGGCTGACCGGGACGGAAACACGATGAGCTTCAACCTCTCGGAATGGGCCCTCAAGAACCGCTCGGTCGTGATCTATCTCATGATCGTCGCCGTCGCGGCCGGCGTGCTCGCCTTCGTGCGGCTTGGCCGCAATGAAGACCCCTCCTTCGTCATCAAGTCGATGGTCGTCTCGGCGGCCTGGCCGGGCGCGACCATGGAGGACACGCTGACGCAGATCACCGAGCGGCTCGAGCGCCAGCTCGAGGAAACGCCCGGCCTCGATTTCGTCCGCAGCTTCACGACGCCCGGCGTGACGACGATCTTCGTAAACCTGAAGCAGTCGGTCCCGGCGCGCCACGTGCAGGACACCTGGTACCGGGTCCGCAATCTCGTCGGGGACATCCGCCATACCCTGCCCCAGGGTGCGGTCGGGCCGTTCTTCAACGATCGCTTCGGCGACACTTTCGGCATCATCTACGGCTTCACCGCAGATGGCTTCACCAGCCGTGAGCTGCGCGACCATGTCGAAGCAGCCCGTTCGCGCCTGCTCCTCGTGCCAGACGTCTCGAAGATCGAGATCATCGGCGCCCAGGACGAGCGCATCTTCGTCGAATTCTCCGTCAGGGAACTCGCCAATCTCGGCATCGATCGCTCGGCCCTGCTCGGCGCCCTGCAGAGCCAGAACGTCGTGCGCCCCGCCGGCATCATCCAGACTGAGGACGAGAAGGTCTCGCTGCGCGTCTCGGGCGCCTTCCAGTCGGAAGCCGATCTGCTGAACGTCAATTTCCCCGTCGGCGATCGCATGGTTCGCCTCGCGGACATCGCCACCGTGCGCCGCGGTCATGCCGATCCGCCTCAGCCGATGTTCCGCGTCAACGGACGGGAAGCGATCGGACTGGGCATCGCGATGCGCGATGGCGGCGATATCCTGGCGCTTGGCAAGAATATCCAGCGTGCAATGGCGACCATCACCGCCAATCTGCCGCTCGGCATCGAGCCGCGCCTGGTCGCCGATCAGGCCGTGACGGTCGATCACGCGATCGACGATTTCATGACCTCGCTCTGGCAGTCGATCGCGATCATCATGGCGGTGAGCTTCATCAGCCTTGGCGTGCGCCCCGGCCTGGTCGTTGCGCTGTCCATTCCGCTGACGCTCGCGGTGGTCTTCGCCGTGATGCTCGTTGCCGGCATCGACATGCAGCGGATCTCGCTCGGTGCGCTGATCATCGCGCTCGCCCTGCTCGTCGACGACGCCATGACGACGACCGACGCGATGGTGACGCGTCTCGCCGCCGGCGAGGAGAAGGCAAAGGCGGCGACCTACGCCTTCAAGAAATATGCGATGGCGATGCTTGCCGGAACCCTGGTGACGATCGCCGGCTTCGTGCCGATCGGTTTTGCAGCAAGTTCGGCCGGCGAATACACATTCACCCTCTTTGCCGTGGTCAGCATCGCCCTGGTGGTGTCCTGGTTCGTGGCGGTGATCTTTGCACCGGTGCTTGGCGTCGCGATGCTGAAGGCGCCGGATCCGGCATCGAGCAATGCCGGCCCCGGCAGGGTCGAACGAACCTTCCGGCAGCTCCTGTCCGGGGCCATCAGGCTGCGCTGGGCGACCATCGCGGTGACGCTCGCATTGTTCGTCGCCTCCGTCCTCGCCCTGCCGCTGGTGCCCCGCCAGTTCTTCCCCGCCTCCGACCGGCCCGAGCTTCTGGTCGACCTGACACTGCCGCAGAACGCCTCGATCTATGCGAGCGAGCAGCTCGCGACCCGGTTCGACGCGGCACTCAAGGGCAACCCGGATGTCGATCGCTGGAGCACCTATGTCGGGCGCGGCGCAATCCGCTTCTATCTGCCGCTCAATGCGCAATTGCCCAACGACTTCTTCAGCCAGGCCGTCATCGTCGCCAAGGACGTGCCGGCTCGCGACCGCCTGCAGGCCAAGCTGGAAGAGCTCCTGGCCAAGGAGTTTCCGAATGTCGTCGCGCGCGTCTATCCGCTCGAACTCGGGCCGCCGGTCGGCTGGCCCGTGCAGTACCGCGTCAGCGGGCCCGACATCGCCGAGGTGCGCTCGATCGCGATGAAGCTGGCTCAGGTCGTCGCGACGAGCCCCAAGACCGAGCAGATCAATTTCGATTGGATCGAGCCTGCGCGCGAGCTGCGCCTGCGCGTCGATCAGGATGAGGCACGCCGCCTCGGCCTGAGTTCGCAAGCGCTTGCGGCGATCCTGAACACCGTCGTTTCCGGCACAGTCGTGACCCAGGTGCGCGACGATATCTATCTCGTCGATGTCGTCGTGCGGGCCCAGGACGCCGACCGCGTCTCGCTGGATACGCTGCGGACCATGCAGGTCGCGTTGCCCGGTGGACGCTCCGTGCCGGTGTCGCAGTTCGTGACGTTCAGCTACGGGCTGGACGCGCCGCTGATCTGGCGGCGCGACCGGGTTCCGAACCTGACAGTCGCCGCGGACGTCAAGCCCGGAACGCTGCCGGAGACCGTCGTCTCCGCCTTGCAGCCCTCGATCGACGCGCTGCGGAAGACGTTGTCGCCCGCCTACAGCATCGCCGTCGGAGGAACCGTCGAGGAAAGCGCCAAGTCGCAATCCTCGGTCATTGCCGTCGTGCCGGTCATGCTGCTGATCATGTTCACCGTGCTGATGGCCCAGCTGCGGAGCTTCAGACTGTTCGCCATCGTGCTCAGCATCGCGCCTCTCGGCCTCATCGGCGTGGTCAGCGCACTGCTCGTGTCGGGCAAGCCACTGGGTTTCGTCGCCCTGCTCGGCATCCTGGCGCTGATCGGCATCATCACCAAGAACGCGGTGATCCTGGTCGGCCAGATCGAGGCCGAGCGGGCCAGCGGCAAGAGTGTCGTCGAGGCGGCGCTCGACGCCAGCAGCACGCGCTTCCGGCCTATCATGCTGACGGCGGTCTCGACGGTGCTCGGCATGATCCCGATCGCCCCAACGGTGTTCTGGGGCCCGATGGCCTTCGCCATCATGGGCGGCCTCCTGGTCGCGACCGTCCTCACTCTCATCCTGCTGCCCGTGCTTTATGTCGCCGTCTTCGGCGCAGGCTCGCCCACACCGAGCAAGACGAAAGCCCGGGCGACGGCCGCTGCGGGAGTTTCTTCGCGATGAGACCGATCTCAGCCATCCGGTTCCAGCCCTCGGCCACGCGCATTCTCCGCGCCGCTGCCGCCTCGATGTTCGTCCTGGCGCTCGCTGCCTGCCAGAACCAGGAGGCCGCCCCTTCGGAGGGCCGCCCGGTCCGCGTGGTCAAGGTCGAGGCCGGCAAACTCGCCAACGACATCAAGCTGAGCGGCGAGATCCAGGCCGAGAAGAATGTCGGACTCGGCTTCCGCATCGGCGGCCGTGTCGCCGAGCGGCCGGTCAATGTCGGAGATCGCGTCGCAGCCGGACAGATCGTTGCCCGCCTTGACCCCTCGCTCGAACGCAACGCTCTGACGGCCGCCAAGGCAACGCTCGAAGCGGCCCGCGGCGAGGTGAACACGACGCGAAACACGTTCGAGCGTCAGGAACGGCTGATGGCGCAGGGCTTCACCACCCGGCCTCGTTTCGATCAGTCGCTCAAGGCGCAAGAGGCCGCGCAGGCCCAGCTCGAGGACGCCGAAGCGCAAGTCGAGCTGGCACAGGACCGGCTTGGCTTCACCGAATTGCGCGCAGGCGTCTCGGGCGTCGTAACCGCGCGCAGCATCGAGCCCGGCGAAGTCGTGCAGGCTGGGCAAGTCGTGCTTCAACTGGCGCGCGAAGACGGCCGTGACGCCGTCTTCAACGTGCCCGCCACGCTGCTGGAAACGCTGGAAGGCGACACTCCGATCCGGGTCGCTCTCGCCGAGGCTCCGACAGTGCGCGCATTTGGCCGTGTCCGAGAGGTGGCCCCGCAAGCCGACCCCGTGACCCGGACCTTTGCGGTCAGGATCGGCCTGATCGATCCGCCGGAGGAGATGCGGCTGGGATCGACCGTGGTCGGGACCATGGAGCTCACCTCGGCCTCCATCGTCTCCGTTCCGGCCAGCGCCCTGACCCAGCAGGACCTGTCGCCGGCAGTCTGGATCGTCGACCCCGTGAAGTCGACGGTCTCGCTGCGCAATGTCGACGTCCTGCGCTTCGACCCCGGCCTCGTCATCGTCTCGCAGGGGCTCGAGCCCGGCGACGTCATCGTCTCCGGAGGTATTCAGGCGTTGCACCCAGGCCAACGCGTGCAGCCGCTTCCCGCCGCGCGCGAGGCCGGCCGCACTGCGGCGGCGGCCCGGCCGCCGGGAAGCCCGGCGCTCCCGCCTTCGTGACGCATGAGGCCCCTTCTCCGCCGCGGGCGGACCCCTGCAACCAGAGGGTATCCTGGCAGGATCACACCATTCACCAGTCAAGCGATGCCATGATGTCCTCTCGGAGACATTCTATGGAGATCATCCCCGCGGTCGGCGAGGCTGAAAGACTCAGAACCGAACTCCTCGTCGTCGGCGTATTCAGCGGCGGCGCATTGGTCGGGTCGGCGCGGCGTCTCGACGAACGGGCAGCCGGCAAGCTGTCCGCGATTGTCGGGCGCGGCGAACTTGGCGAGGCCGCCGGCGCAACCTTGCTGCTCCATCATTTGCCGGGCTCCGTCGCGACCCGCATCCTGCTCGTCAGCCTCGGCAAGCCCGAAGCCTTCTCCGACCGCGCCTATCTGCGGGCTCTTTCGGCAACGGCGAAGATCATCGCGGAGAGCGTCGTCGCCGAAGCCGTCATCGCCCTGGCCGAACACGAGGTCCCCAAGCGCAGCTTGAACTGGCAGGTTCAACAGGCTGCGCAAATTCTGGCCGATGGCGGATACGTCTTCGTCCTGCCCGGAACCCATCCTCGCCGCCAGATCGCGCGGCCCCGCCCAGTGCGCAGCATCATGCTGCTCGTTCCGCAGACCCTCACCTCGGAACTCCTCGGCGCGCTGCGGCAGGGCATCGCGGTCGCCGAAGGCGTCGCCTTGGCGAAGGATCTTGGCAATCTGCCGGGCAATATCTGCACCCCCGCCTATCTCGCCAGCACCGCGAAGGAGATGGGGAGGGAGTTCGGCTTCAATGTCGAAGTCCTGGAGCGCGAGGATCTCGAAGCGCTCGGCATGGGCGCCTTTTTGGTCGTCGGCAGGGGCTCCGCCAATCCCTGCAAGCTCGTCGTGATGCAGTCCAATGGACGCAAGAGCCGGAGCCGGCCGATCGTCCTCGTCGGGAAGGGCATCACCTTCGATATCGGAGGCACGCCGCTGACCCCGGGAGGCGACCCCGACGAAATGAAGTTCAACATGAGCGGTGCCGGCTGCGTTCTGGGGGTGATGCGTACGGTCGCCCGACTGGAGCTGCCGATCAATGTCGTTGGACTGATCGCCGCGGCCGAGAACATGCCGGGCGGCAGCGCCAGCCGCCCCGGCGACATCGTCACCTCGATGTCGGGCCAGACCATCGAGATCCGGACCCACGAGGCCGAGGGGCGGCTGCTGCTGTGCGATGTCCTGACCTATGCCGAGCGCTTCTCGCCGGCCTGCGTCATCGATGTCGCGACCTTGACCGAGGCTTGCGTCGTGGCGCTGGGTTCGCATGCGAGCGGCCTCTTCGCCAATGACGATGCGCTCGCTGCGGAACTCCTGAGATGCGGGGGCGTGTCGGGCGATCGTGTCTGGCAGCTCCCGATCTGGGACGACTATTTCGGCCAGCTCGGCAGCAGCTTTGCCGATACCAGCAATCTCGGGGGGCCTGCGGCCGGCGCGATCACCGCCGCCTGCTTTCTCGCCCGCTTCGCCAGGGCCTATCCCTGGGCCCATCTGGATATTGCCGGCACCGCGTCGATCTCCGGCGCCACCAAGGCCTCGACCGGCCGGCCGGTACCACTGCTCGCCGAATTCCTCATCGGCCGCGCCGCGGAAGCAGCGTCGCCGAATGGCCTTTCCCTCCCCTCCCCCTCAGCAATGGAGCTGCACTCATGAGCGATCTGGTTTTCATCGGCTTCCCGACCGAACAAAAGGCCGAAGAGGTCCGTCAGAAGGTCCTTTCCCTCCAGCGCGAATATCTGATCGAGCTCGGCGACGCCGTTGTCGTCGTCAAGGACGAGAAGGGACAGGTCAAACTCAACCAGATGATGAACCTGACGGCGGCAGGCGCAGCGTCGGGCGCCCTCTGGGGCACCTTGATCGGCTTCATCTTCCTCGCCCCGCTGCTGGGCACGGCTCTCGGTGCGGCCTCAGGCGCGTTGGGCGGAAAGCTCAGCGATGTCGGCATCAACGACCAGTTCATGAAGGACGCGGCCAGCGCCTTGCAGCCCAACACCGCCGGGCTCTTCCTGCTGATCCGCAAGATGACCACCGACAAGGTCCTTGCCGACCTGAAGGGCGTCGGCGGCACGCTGATGAGCACCTCCTTCGACGAGACCAAGGAGGCTGCGCTGCGTGAGGCGCTGGCAGCCAGCGCCAGCGCCAGTGCCGAAGCGGCTCCTCCGGCCGCCACATGACGCTGGACTGGGGCGCCGGAGCGGGAGCAGAACAGGCCCAATGGGCCATCGCGACGGCGCGCCTCGACGATTTCCGCCCCCTGCTGCCAGCAGAGGAGGAGGTCGTCGCCAAGCTTCTCAGCGGGACTTTCGACCGCCTGGGAGATGGCTCGCGCCCGGAGAAACCTGGCCCGGCGCGGGTCATTCGCGCATCCTTCCTGCGCTTTCTCATGCTCGGAGGCGAGGAAGGCTGTCGGCCCCACGAAAAGGGCGTCAGGATCAGCGGCGCCTGGATCACGGATGTTCTCGATCTCGAAGCCTGTCGCGTCTTTCGCGACATCGGCCTGAACGATTGCCATTTCGAGGCCGCGCCGATCTTCAGGGCCGCGATCATCAACCGCCTGTTCCTGGACGGCTCCTCGCTTCCCGGGCTCCAGGCTGAGCGGCTCGAGGCACGCGGCGGCGTTTATCTGCGCGGCGCGGAGGTCACTGGCGAGGTTGATCTCGTTCAGTCGCGTCTGGGCGGCAATCTTGAATGCGATGGCGCCACCATTCGCGCACCAAGCGGCTACGCGCTGCTCGCCCCGAGCCTGGAGGCACGCAACGTCCTGCTGCGGGGGGCGACACTACGGGGCGGCATCAACCTGTCCGGTGCAGTGCTTGCCGCAGATCTCGACTGTGCCGGCGCCACCGTCACCCGCACTGACGGCATTGCAATCGATGCCAACGAAATCGAGAACCGCGGCAGCGTCGTGCTGCGCAGCGCGCGCATCGAAGGCGAGATCCGGCTGATCGCCTCGCAGATCGGCGGCGACATCGACTGCTCAGGCGCCGTTCTCGGCACCCCCGGCCAGACTGCGCTGGACATGAGCCGCAGTGCGATCAAGGGCGCGTTCTTCCTGCGCCGGGATGCCCAGGTGAACGGTGCGCTGGTGCTGACCGGCGCTTCGATCGGGACCATCCATGACGAGGCGGCCTGCTGGCCCAAGCAAGGTGATCTTCTCCTGAATCGCTGCCGCTATGGCGCCTTCATCGACGGGCCAGTCGATGCCGAGAGCCGGCTCGACTGGTTGGGGCGGCAGGCGCCCGAGCGCTGGGGCGAGGATTTCTGGCCCCAGCCCTATGAGCAACTGGCCTCCGTCTTCCGCGAGATGGGACATGGCGAGGATTCTCGCGCCGTGCTTGTCGTCAAGGAACGACTGCAACGCCAGGCCCGGCGCAAGCGGGCGGCCAATCCCGTGCTTCGCGGGCTTCTGACAGCCGCCGACGGTGTGCTTGGAATCACCCTTGCCTATGGTCGTCAGCCACTTCTGGCCTTCGTCTGGCTCCTGTTCTTCTGGTTTCTGGGCGTTGCCATCTTCGGTTATGCCGAGCATCGGGGAGCCGTGATGCCCAATAGCGCCGTGGTCCTGCGTTCGCCCGAATGGACCTTGTGCGGCATCGAACGGTCCGAGCAGCGCTCCCTGATCGCCACCCAGCAGACGAGCGGCCTGGCCGAGCCCGGCCAGACCCAGCTCGCCTGCTTCCGCCAGCGCTGGGAGGCCTCGAGCTACCCGGCCTTCAGCCCCTGGATGTACTCGCTCGATACGCTGCTGCCAGTGCTCGACATGGGGCAAAGAACCTTCTGGCGGCCCAATCCGTCCAAGCCTGGCGGTCGCATCGCCATCAACTATTTCTACTTCCAGTCGATCGTCGGCTGGGCTTTGAGCCTGCTGGCAGTTGCCGGTTTTTCGGGATTGGTGAAGTCGCCCTAACCCKGCCGACCCGCCTCGCATTCAGGATGGGAACGACGTGAGCAAAGCCCCGACATCTGCGCGCGCCCCCCGCAGCGGCGATGACAACGCCAAGCGCGAGCCCCTCTCAATCGACCTGGCGCTTCAGGGTGGCGGCGCTCATGGCGCCTTCACCTGGGGCGTGCTGTGCCGGATCCTCGAGGAGGACTGGCTCGAGATCGAGGCGATTTCGGGAACCTCGGCCGGCGCGATGAATGCGGCCGTGCTGGCCTCCGGCTATGCCAAGGGCGGCCGTGCTGGCGCACGCGAGGCACTCGAGCTCTTCTGGCGAAAAGTCTCGGAAGCGGCGCGCTTCAGCCCGTTCCAACGCAGCCCGCTGGACATTCTGCTCGGGCGCTGGACGCTCGACAACTCGCCGCTCTTCGTCGCCATGGACATGATGTCGAGGGTGGTCTCGCCCTACAGCCTGAATCCCACCGGCTCGAACCCGCTGGCCGATATCCTCGCCGAGGTGATCGATTTCGGTAGCCTGGCGACAAGCCCGATCAAGCTCTTCATCACCGCCACAAATGTGCGCACAGGCCGGGGGCGGGTGTTCCGCAACGCCGAGATCACGCCCGACGTGCTGCTGGCCTCTGCCTGCCTGCCGACCCTGTTCCAGGCGGTCGAGATCGATGGCGAGAGCTACTGGGACGGCGGCTATTCCGGCAATCCGACGATGACGCCGCTGATCAAGCACAGCGATGCGCTCGACACCATCCTGGTTCAGATCAACCCGGTCGAGCGACCCGAGACACCGCTTACTGCGCGCGACATCCTGAACCGACTGAACGAGGTGTCGTTCAACGCGGTTCTGCTGAAGGAATTGCGGATGATGGCCCTACTGCGGCAGAAGGCCAATCCCGAGAGCGGCGAGGGCGCGCGCTGGGCCCGCATGCGCCTCCATCGCATCACCAGCGACGCCATGACCGAGCTCGGCTACTCCTCCAAACTCAATGCCGAATGGGAGTTCCTGACCATGCTCCACAACGAGGGAAGGCGCTCGGCAGAGTCCTTCTATCGGGAGCATCGGGACGACATCGGCAAGACCTCGACGCTCGATCTCGACGAATTGACCGAGGGCATCTGAGGATAGCGAGCGGATCTGCCGCGCGCTTCAGCACCGACCTCCCGACACCAGGCCTGACCAGGAATGAAGATGACCTCCGGCAAGATCTATCAAGGCGCCCTGATTCTGATTGCGACGATCATGGCGGTCGCCGCGTTGTCGATCGCCAGCTCGGTCTTCGCGCCGGTCGCCTTCGCGCTCTTCATCATCGCGCTCGTCTGGCCGCTTCAGAAGAGCCTGCAGGCCTTCCTGCCCCGCCTGCTCGCGCTCGCGATCAGTGTCGTGGTCATGGTCGTCGCCTTCTTCGCCTTCGGGTCGCTGATCGTCTGGGCTTTCGGCCGTGTCGGCCGCTGGATCGTCAGCGACGCTGCGCGCTTCCAATCCTTCTACGACCAGATCACGGTCTGGCTGGAAGGGCATGGCGTGGCCGTGGCCGGCGTCTGGTCGGAGAACTTCAATGTCAGCTGGATGCTGCGCACCGCCCAGACCATCACCGGCCGCCTCAACAGCACGATGAGCTTCTGGCTCGTCGTCCTCGTCTACGTCATCCTCGGCCTGCTGGAAGTCGACGATTTCGGGCGCAAGGTGCGCACCATGCGCAACCGCGAGACCGGCCAGGTTCTGCTGCAGGGCAGCACGGCCACCGCCAGCAAGATCCGCCGCTACATGGTGGTCAGGACCCTGATGAGCCTCATCACCGGCCTGCTCGTCTGGGGCTTCGCCAAGGCTGTGGGCCTTCAGCTTGCGGAGGAATGGGGCTTCATCGCCTTTTCCTTGAATTACATTCCCTTCCTGGGTCCGCTCGTCGCCACGGTTTTCCCGACCCTGTTTGCGATGACGCAGTTCGGGTCCTGGCAGGCGGTGATCGCGGTCTTCGCCTGCCTCAACCTGATCCAGTTCATCGTCGGCAGCTATATCGAACCACGCGTCGCCGGCAGCGCGCTCTCGATCTCTCCGGCGACCGTACTGTTCTCCGTGTTCTTCTGGAGCTATCTCTGGGGCGTCTTCGGCGCCTTCATCGGCGTCCCGATCACGATCGCATTCCTGACCTTCTGCGCCCAGCATCCCTCGAGCCTATGGCTCGCGGAGCTCTTCGGCTCGCCGGAGAAGGATGCGCCTGCGATCCCGATCGACGCAGCCGTCAAGAGCTGAGGCCGGCGTCCGGCCTGGGCGCGACCTCGATCCGCTGCGGCGCGAGCAGGGCAAGCCCGCCATCCGTGGCGGCTGCGAGCGTGTGAATATAGAAGCCGGTTGCCTCGTCATCGGTCGCCTCCATCACGGGAGACGGCGCCGAGATGATCTTCAGCGGACCGCAGCGCCCGATCCAGTCGACATGGCGGTGGCCGTGCATCGCGACGAGCCGGTGCGACATCGGCTTGAGCTGGCGCACGAACCGGCTGCCATTGATCAACGCCGTGCCGATGCGCTCCGAGAAGGCCTTGGCTGGCTTCGGATATTCCACGGGATGGTGATGCAGCGCGATGACCCAGCGCGCCTTCGGGTATTGGCGCAGGATCGCGAGCATCGCTCGCATGTCCTCTTCCGAGACGAGGCCCAGCGCATTGGTGAAGGAGAAATGCGTTTCGGCGTTCGAGTTCAGCAGCACGAGCCCTAACCCGTCCGCTTCCGCCGGCGGCAGCAGCATCGGGAAGATATCGTCCCAGATATTGGCCAGCCCGGCCGACAGGCGCAGCGAGCCCGCATCGGCGAAGGCGGCGATCGTCTTTCGATGAGGCTCCAGCGCCGCCGACAAGGTGCTACCCAGCCCCGTCCGGTCCTGGTCGACGACCCGGACCCGGTCGCCCTGGATGGCGGCCATGGCCGACAGCGTCCGCATCTGTCTCAGGCGCTTCCCGGGACTCGTCGGCAATTCCAGTCGAGCCGGATTCGCGCGATCCACGATGTTCACGTCGTGGTTGCCGGGGAGGATGAAGCTCCTTTCGGCCAGCGCGGGATGCCGCGCCATCGCGTCCAGGAATTCCGCCCATTCCGCCGACCGGCCCGCATCCGTCATGTCACCGGTGATCAGAACGAAGTCGAGCGGTTCCTGGGCATGGATCTCGTCCAGTTTCTCGAGAACCTGGGCAAGCCGCTCGTTGCCACGCGGGCCGGCGCGCCCGCTTTCGATCCGAAAACCATAGCGCTCCCCGACGACATGGATGTCGGAGAGATGCACGACCCGCCATTTGCGGGCTGACGGCGGCGCCTCGTCATAGACCCCGAGATCGCGCGGCTGATCCATCAACCCATCGGCAAGGCCCCAGGCGAGCGAAGCAGCGGCGAGATATCCGCTCATGACGGTCACCGTATTGGCCAGCGCGGGAACGACCAGCCGCAAGGGATTGGCAAGATCGGCTATCTCGCCCGACCAGCGTGTCGCGGGCCAGGCTAGCGCGGCAATGCCCGCGGCCATGAGGAAGGCAGCAAGGCCGGCGCCAATGGCCGTCGCGGCCCGCAGGCCCGCGCGCTTGTCCTCGCTGGCCTCGGTCGTGAGAAAGCGCTCGGCCAGATGCCGCAGACCCTCGCGGCACAGGGCGTAGCCCGGTTGGACGGCGAGCGAATTCAACGACCAGAAGCTGCGTTCGGCGGCACGGAACAGGGGCCTGAAACCGAACCAGCCGAGGGCCGCGATCAGCGCCAGGAGAATGAGCGGCCCGATTCCTGCCAGCGCGTAGATCCGGCCCGACATCGAGGTGAACCAGGCCGTGGCGACAAGCGGGGCAAGTCCGAGCAGGACGCCCGGCAAGAGAGCGAGGATGATCCAAGCCAGCGCAAGCTTGGGCAGGTTGATTTCCCCCAGCATGCTTCCGGCGATGGCAATCAGGGAGCGCTTCTTGGTGCTGCTGGCGTCGTCCTCTGCATCTCCGGCCCGCGGTTCGATGATCATCGGCATGGTCGGTCACGATCCAGGAAAACTGCGCTCGCCAGGACAGATCGGTGTCGATTGGTCATGCCTTGCCCCGCAGCAACATCAGGATGCACACAACTCAGTTGCCTCGAAGGACATAACCTTGATGCCAGAGTCATGCACGCTTTCACGGCCAATCTTTCATACCCGAACCGAGAATGGGACGCCGAGCACAGAAGTGAGACACGGGGCTGATGACCGAGGAAAGGGCAGATGCTACTTTAAAATCAGATACTTACACAAGTTGTAACGTGATTTCAATAGAATTGAACGCGCCAATTCAATGCACGAAAGACAAAACTTCAGCGATATTTCGGGAATCATCCGCCAAAATCAGCGTTGGCGAGGCCTTGGTTGCTGTGACCTTATATTACATGAGCCACTGTCGCTCCGGAAAATGAAACCGCCATCTTCGATACTCGTCTTATCTAAGCTTCAAATCGGCCAAAATACTTGCGCACGAGCATCGTCTCGAGGCCGCGACCGGCATGCGATCATCGGGCTGCCGGCCCCGCCCACCCCTGGCTCGCGCCAGCCGGCCAAAGGGGCATGGTCATGACCACCGAAGCCAGGGCGCCGCCCCTTGCCATGCTCACGCGCAGTCTCGGCTTTCTCGCGCTATGGCTGATCCTGATGGGCCCCGCCCTGAAGGATCTGCCCATCGGCCTGATCGCCGCAGCCGCAGCGACCTGGACGAGCACGGCGCTTTGGCCGGAAAGCGGAAAACTGTCCACGCCCGGCCTCTTGCGCTTCCTGATCCGCTTCATACCGCAATCAGCCGTGGCCGGCGTCGATGTCGCGCGCCGCGCCTTTGCCCCACAGCCGGCCCTGTCGCCAGGCTTTGTCACTTATCGCACCGTGCTGCCGCCCGGCATGGCCCGCAGCGCCTCATGTGCGGTCATGAGCCTCCAGCCCGGCAAGCTGCCCGTCGCGGCGGATGCGGATGGCACGCTTCATATCCATTGCCTCGATCTGCGCGAACCGGTGGCGGAACAGATCGCCGCTGATGAAGCAGCCTTCTGCGGCACTCTGGAGAACGGGGGCGATCATGGCTGACCTCTTCACGGGAGCAGCGCTCTTCATCCTGACCGTCACGGCGCTTGGACTGTTTAAGGTGCTGCGCTCCGACATACCCGTCGAACGCATGATGGCAGTTCAGTTGCTGGGCACGGGGGGCGCTGCCGCCGTGCTGCTGCTTGGCGCCGCTTCGCGTTCCGCCGCCATGACGGATGTCGCCTTGCTGCTGATGCTCCTGGCCGCCGTCTCCTGTGCTGCCTTCACCTTCGGGCAGTCCGGCCTCGGCGCCGACGCATCCGAACAGACGGAGGACGAGGCGTGACGGCGCTCGTCAATACCTTCACGCTCATAGCCGTCGGCGGCGGCGCTCTTCTGTTTCTCGCCGGTACGCTCGGCCTGCTGCGCTTCCCCGACACGCTCAGCCGCCTTCACGCGTTGAGCAAAGCCGACAATCTGGGGCTCGGGTTGATCGTGCTTGGGCTCCTGCCGCAGGCCGAGAGCTTCGCGGGCGGCCTGAAGCTGGTCTGCGTCTGGCTGCTGGCCCAGATCTCGGCCGCAACGGCGAGCCAGTTGATCGCCGGGGTGCTCTATCGGCGCAAGCCCCGCCCATGACCATGCTTCTCGATCTCGCGCTCGTCGCGTGGCTTCTCGCGCTGGCCGTCCATGTCGCCAGGGCCAGGGATGATCAGGGTGCGATCATCGCCTTCATTGCCTTCGGTCTGCTGCTTGGACTGGGCTGGACGCGGCTCTCGGCGATCGACGTTGCCATGACCGAGGTGGCGATCGGCGGCGGGGTCACCGGCATGCTTCTGCTTCGGGCCGAAGCCCGGCTGCGCAAGCGCTCATCCCGCCCCCCAGCCCCCAACAGAACCGCCAAGGCAGGCGCCGCGATCGCCTGCACGCTCGCGGCGGCTGGCCTCGCACTCGCCGTGCTTTCCTTCCCCTCGCCCGCCCCGACACTCGCACCTGCCGCTGCCGCGGCGCTGGACGCGACCGGCCTCGGCAATCCCGTGACGGCCGTCCTGCTGGCTTACCGGGCGTTGGATACACTGCTTGAGAAGGTCGTTCTGCTGCTCGCCCTCCTGGGGGTGTGGTCGCTGGCGCCCGATCAGCTCTGGGGTGGTGCACCAGAGGTGAGGCAAGCGCTTGCGCCGCCGCCCTTTGTCTACCTCGCCCGCGTATTGCCCCCCTTTGGCGTGCTGATCGCCGTCTATATGTGCTGGGTGGGGGCCGACGCGCCGGGCGGGACGTTCCAGGCTGGCACCGTGCTTGCCGCGATGTGGCTGCTCGTCATGTTGGCCGGCCTGCGTCCCGCACCGGAAACGAGGCGGACGACGCTGCGACTTCTGCTTGTCGGGGGGCCGGCCCTGTTCTTCGCGATCGGCTTCCTCGGCTTTGCGATCGCAGGCGGCTTCCTCGCCTATCCGGAGGGTGCGGCCAAACCCATCATCGTCGGCATCGAGGCAGCGCTGACGATATCGATCGCCCTGACGCTCGGCCTGCTCGTGGCCGGCCCCTCCAGCAGGGCACCGGCCCCATGAGCCTCGCATCCCTCGGCCCTGCCACATTGTTTGGCCTGTGCGGCGCGGCGCTGGCCGGAATCGGCCTGTTCATCGTGATCACCCATGCCGGCCTCCTGCGCAGGATCGTCGGGTTCAACATTCTCGGCGCGGGCATCTTCCTGGTCTTTGGCGCGGCGGCACGGCGCGGAGCAGCCGCCGGATTTTCCGGCGACCCGGTTCCGCAGGCCATGGTGATCACTGGCATCGTCGTCGCATTCTCGGCGACCGCCCTTGCCGTCGCGCTGCTCCAGCGCCTGTTCGATCTCACCGGCCGCGAAAGCCTGGACGCGCCAGCCGCCGGCGACAAGCAGCGGGCCGAGCCATGACCCCTCTCGCGCCCGCCTCCGTTCACCTTGCCACTCCCGGCGGCTATCTGCTGGTCCTTGCCGTGACCTTGCCCGTCCTCGGCGTGCTGGCCATGCTGATCCTCGCCCCGCGCCATGCCAGGCAGGTCGCGCTTGTCACCGTCGCCGCCGGTCTCGTCACCGCGATCGCTATCGTGGCCGAGTTGATCCGGACCGGCAGCGCGCTCACCTATGTCGTTGGCGGCTGGCAACCGCCGCTTGGAATCGCACTGCGCGCCGACGGGCTTTCCGCGACGATGATCGCGATGACGGCGGTGGTGCTCACGGCAACATGCCTGTTTGCGCGGGACCTCTATGCGCTGGCCCCGAAGACGCAGGACGGGAGGGCGCCGACGACCTTCTGGGGCTTGCTGCTGGCAACCTGGAGCGCGCTGAACGCGGTCTTCGTCGGCGAGGACCTGTTCAACCTCTATGTCGCCCTCGAGTTGCTGACATTCGCCGCAGTCCCGCTGGTCTGCCTCGATGGCCGCGCCGAGACCGTCGCCGCAGCGTTGCGCTACCTGATGTTCGCGCTGCTCGGGTCCCTGCTCTACCTGCTCGGCACCGGGCTGCTCTATGGCAGTTACGGAACGCTCGATATCCAGATGCTGTCGCGCCTGAGTGAAGGCGGGCCGGCCCTCTCGGTGGCACTTGCCCTGATGATCGTAGGGCTTCTCGCCAAAGCTGCCCTGTTTCCGCTGCATCTCTGGTTGCCCCCAGCCCATGCCGGCGCACCCGCAGCCGCGAGCGCGGTGCTCTCGGCTCTCGTCATCAAGGCGCCGGTCTTCCTGATCCTGCGTCTCGTGCTCGACATCGCCCCCCCGCAGGCAGCGATCCTGGCCGGTCAGATCCTGGCGGTTCTCGGCGCGTCCTCGATCCTGTTCTGCAGCGTCATGGCGCTTCGGCAGGCGCGGCTGAAGCTGATGATCGCCTATTCGACCGTGGCGCAGATCGGCTATCTCTTCATCGTCTTCCCGCTCGCAGCCGGAAATGAGGCGCAAGCTCCCTGGGAAACCATCGCCTGGACCGGAGGTGTCCTCCAGCTGGTTTCTCACGCGTTCGCCAAGGCCGCGATGTTCCTTGCGGCCGGCGTCATCGCCGAGGCCTTTGGCCATGACCGGATCGCCGATCTCGGCGGGTTCGGCCGCGTACTCCCGATCAGCGCGGCGGCCTTCGGCCTCGCCGGCCTGTCCCTGATGGGGATTCCACCGAGCGGAGGCTTCATTGCGAAGTGCCTCTTGCTGACGGCCGCGGTGCTGAACGGCCACCCATGGCTTGCCGCCACCATTCTGGCCGGAGGCCTGCTTGCAGCGGGCTATGTCTTTCGCGTCGTCGACCGCGCCCTGGCAACACCGGCCATCGCGCTCGTCGCACAGAAACCGATACCGCGGCGCCTCGAGCTCGTGGCCCTTGTTCTGGCGGTGGCGGCCGTGCTGCTTGGTTTCGTACCGCTCGAGCCCTTCGGCTTCCTGCAGCTGGGGCGCTCCGGTGTCATCGCAACGGTGGCGCCATGAACGCTTCCGGCCTGCTCCTTGCCTCTTCGTTGCTCCTCCCGCTCGCAATGGCGGCCTGCTGCATCTTCGGGCGCTTCCGGACCCGTGCGCTGTCGCTGCTTGCTGTCGCGCCCCTGCCAGGCCTGCTCGCGGCGCTTCTGGTGCCGGACGGAACCTCGGTCTTCTTCCCGCCGCCATTCCGGATGTCGCTCCTCCTCGATCGGCCGGGTGCAATCCTGCTCGGCGGCGCCGCCCTGCTCTGGAGCGCAGCGGGCGCCTTCGCGTCCTCCTACATGGGCCGCGAGCCGGCCGCTGCCCGCTTCGCCGTCTGGTGGCTGCTGACGCTGACAGGCAGCCTCGGCCTCTTCATCGTGGGCGATATCGCGAATTTCTACCTGCTCTTCACGCTGGCGAGCCTCGCCGCCTATGGGCTGATCGTGCATGAGCAGACCGCACGCGCTCACAGAGCCGGCGTCGTCTATGTCGTGCTGGCACTGCTCGCAGAGGCGTTTCTGCTGCTGGCCTTCGTGATGCTCGCGGCCGGCCACCCCGACGCCAATCCTGCGATCCGGGACGTGGTCGCATCCCTGCCAACATCCCCGATGCGCGACAGCATCGTTGCCCTGCTCATCCTCGGCTTTGCCTTGAAGATGGGCCTCGTGCCGTTGCATGTCTGGCTGCCGCTCGCCCACCCCGCCGCGCCGATGCCCGCTTCCGCCGTGCTCAGCGGGGTGGTCGTCAAGGCGGGCGTGATCGGCTTGATCCGCTTTTTGCCCTTCGAGGCCGGCCTGCCATTCTGGGGCAACGTGCTGATCGCGGCCGGCATCGTCACCGCGTATTTCGGCGTCATCGTCGGTGTGACCCAGACCCGCGCCAAGACCATCCTGGCCTATTCCACGGTCAGCCAGATGGGTCTGCTCGCCGTCCTTCTCGGTGTCGGGCTCGAGAATGCCGATACCGGGGCGACGAGCCTCGTTGCCTACTACGCGGTGCATCATACGCTGGTGAAGGGGGCCCTCTTCCTGGCGGTCGGCATTCTGGCTGCGACCGGGCAGGCACGGTTGCGTCCCGTCCTGCTGCTCACCGCCCTCCTGGCGCTCAGCCTCGGCGGCATGCCCCTGACCAGTGGCGCCCTTGCCAAACTCGCGACCAAGCCGATGCTGGGCTATGGCTATGTCAGCCACGCGATGGCGCTGGCCGGCGCTTGCAGTACGCTGCTGATGCTGCATTTCCTGTCGATCGTGGCGCGCGACGCACGGGAGAACTCCCCGTCCTCCGTTCCTCCCGGACAGCTCCTCCCCTGGCTCATCGTCGCGGCCGCCTCGCTGGTGATCCCATGGTCGCTCTATCCCGCAATTGCGGGCGAAGGCATCGCCAGCCTGCTGCAGCCCGACGCGCTCTGGAAGGTGGCCTGGCCCATGCTGCTGGGCGCGCTTGCCATGCTGCTGGTTCGTCGCATCACGGCATTGCCTGGCTCCATCCCCGAGGGTGACATCGTCGTGCTGGCAAAGGCCGGTACCTCCGTCATTCAGCGCCTCGCTGCCGGCATCGAGCAGGTGGACGCCCTGCTGCGCCGCTGGTCGGTGGCCGGGCTGTCGCTCATCCTCGTTGCCGTTCTGCTGGGAGCGCTGATGTATCGAGCCTGAACGCGAGCGGGTCTGTGCTCCCTGGCTCCCTGGCTCTCTGGCTCTCTGGCGCCCCGGCCATGGTCGGATACAGTACCCGCATCCGCCCTTCTGCAGCGGAGCACATGACCCCGCTTCGGTGAACGACCAGGACAGCGGAGGCCTCGTGCCGTGGCCGCTTTGACACGCATCATCACAGGACTGGACCAGACTTGAGCCCGATCGAGAGTACCGCCGTCGTCACCGTGATCACGATTGCCCTGTTCGCCTGGAACAGGCTGCCGGTCATCGTCGTGGCCATTGGAGCAGCGCTTTCGCTCTGGGCGACCGGTGCCGTCACGCTCGAACAGGCTCTCGCCGGATTTGGCGATCGCGCGGTGCTGTTCATCGCCAGTCTCTTCATCGTCAGTGCCGCGCTCGAGAAGACGGGCGTGACCGCCTGGGCCGGACAGCTCCTGATCGCCAAGGCGGGCGAGAACAGGCGGACCCGCCTGCTGATCATCATCATGACGGCCGTCGGCTGCCTGAGCGCCCTGATCAGCGGCGGCGGCGCGGTGGCAGCCCTGATGCCGGTCGTGGTGATGGCCGCGATCCGGCTGCGGCAATCCCCGTCGCAGCTCCTGATGCCGCTGGCCTTTGCGGCCCATGCCGGCTCGAACCTGCTGCTCACCGGTGCCCCGAAGAACATCCTGGTCTCGGAAGCGCTGGAAGATGCCGGGTTGCAGGGCTTCGCCTTTGCCGAGTTCGCTCTCGTCGGCATTCCCCTGCTCGCCGGCACGATGGCGATCATCCTGCTGCTCGGGAAGCGCCTGTTGCCCGAGCAGAGCAGCGCGCGCTTGCCCGCCGACTTCAGCCGCCACGCCCAGACGCTGGTCGAGCACTACGGACTGAGCGACGGCGTCTTCCGGCTGCGCGTGCGCGCCACCTCGTCCTATATCGGGAGTGCGCCCGCAGCCCTGGACTTCGCCGGCGATCAGCGTCTCACCTTGATGGCCGTTCAGGCCGGAGATTCCGGCACGCCATTGCGCGCGCCGGCGATCTCGGAGGGCGACTACCTGCTGGTGAAGGGCGATGCGGCAGCCGTCGCCGATCTCGCAGCGGAGAAGCACCTCGCCTTGCGCGAGGACCGAGGGGACGACGAGGCCGGGCCGAGCCTGTTTAACCGCCGCTCCGGCCTCGCGGAAGTCGTTATCCCGCCGCGCTCGGCCCTGATCGGGCGCGCGATGTTCCCGGGCATGATCACCGATAGCGGCGATCTCGTGGTGCTCGCGGTGCAGCGGGCCGGCGTCGATCTCGAACCCGACGATGCTCTCCAGGCTGGCGATACGATCCTGCTGGAAGGCAGCTGGAAAGCACTCGACCTGCAGCTCACGGACCCCGACATCCTGGTCGTCAACTCGCCCGATCTCGTCAGGCGCCAGGCGGTGCCGATGGGCGCCGGAGCCGGCGTCGCCGTCGCAGTGCTGGCCTGCCTCGTCGTGCTGCTCGCCACGGGCATCGTCCCGCCGGCGGTGGCCGGGCTCGTCTCGGCCTGCCTGCTGATCCTCACAGGCATCGTCACGGTCGAGCAATCCTATCGCGCCATCAACTGGACGACGGTGATCCTCGTCGGTGCGATGATGCCGCTTTCCACCGCCATGGTGCAGTCGGGCGCGGCACAGCTCGTGGCCAATTACCTCGTTGCGCTCACCGGCGATGCCGGACCGATCGTCTTTCTCGCGGGCCTTTTCGTGCTGACCGCAAGCCTCGGCCAGATCATGAGCAATACGGCCACCACGATGCTGGTCATCCCCATTGCCATGGCGGCGGCCACCGGCATGGGGGTTTCGCCCCGCCCGATCCTGATGAGCCTGTGTATCGCGGGTGCAGCGTCCTTCATGACGCCGATCGCGACCTCGACGAACATGATGGTGATGGGCCCCGGCGGCTACAGCTTCAATAGCTACTGGAAGCTCGGGACGCCGCTGATGATCTGGTTCTTCATCATGGCGGTGTTCTACGTACCGCTAATCTGGCGGTTCTGAACTCCGGCGGTCCGGACTCGAACCGCCGCCCATGATCCAATCGGCGCGGAACCGGCTCCGCCGCCGCCTATCGCGTGGCGGGTACGGCAGGAGATGCGGACGCCGCGCCACGCAGCGGTTCGTCGATCCGGTCGATCAGATAGGGAAAGAAAGGGTTCGACGACATGCGCAGCAGCGAATCCAGATTCACGATCAGGGTGCCGCGCTCACCGCGGGCGGCGACCGCCCCGAGCTTGATGCCGAAATCCTCCGCCGGATCGGGCTTGAGGCCGTAGAGGCCATCGGTGACCGGGAATGGCAGGGCGACATGCGACAGTGAAAACACGTCGAAGGGATAGGACAGCCCGAGGTCTCGCACGGTCTCGGCCGATGCGCCGGCCTCGGTCACCCGTTCGACGACATCGCTGGAATCCTCGCTGGCATTGGTGATGATCGACACCCGGAAATTCCGCGGCGGTGCCGGCAGCATGCGGCTCAACAGCGTGTCGGAGGCCGAACTCAGCAGCGGCCCGAACTTGGTCGAACGGTTCAGGTCGAACAGGACGAGCTCGCTGCCATTCGCCGGCAGATGGGCATAGAGCGAGGTGATGATCGCCCGCGTGCTCACGGTGAAATCCATCACCGACTGGAAGCTGATGAGCGGCGCCAGGTCCTTCAACCGGTGTTCCCGCGCCAGCCGCAGGATCTTCTGCTGCAGGGCGCTGGTCAGCAGATGCGACTGGCGCGCGCCGTTGACCGGGAAGGAATTGTACTTGAACGGGTTGAACTCGGGCAGGACGCTGAGCCAGGCCGCCTTGGCGAAAGCCGGCAGGATGGCCGGCAGGCCGGCAAGCCCGGCGAAGCGTGCGAAGGCCGTGATCCCGATCATCGGCGAGATCAGGACAAGGCGGTCCGGCCGCGCCAGTTCCTTGTTCTCGAGCGCTTCGAGCGCATACATCAGCGCAAGTGCGCCGCCATTCGAGAACCCGACGAGATGCAGTGGCGCGGCGGGCTCGACCCGCTTTCTCGCCTCCCTGACCGCGAGGCGCGTCGCAGCCAACCAATCCTCCCATTCGATCTCGGTCAGCCCGGCCGGCACTGTGCCGTGTCCTGGCAGACGGATCGCGATGGCGACGAAACCACGGTCACGATATTGCCGTGCGACGTGGCGCAGGCTGTAGGGCGAATCCGTCAGCCCGTGCAGGAACACGGCCACGCCGACCGGCTTGCCCTCCGGCTCCATGACATAGGAGCGGTTCCAATCCTGCTTGAAATGCTCGGGATGAATCGCGCTGCCGTCGAAATAGCGATTGACCGGAACACGCTCCTCAGGGGCGAGCTTTTGCGTGACCTCCGCCCGCACGCCCGCGAAAGCTGCCGCCTCCGCCTTGAGATAGTCGTCCCAGCTGCCGCGATCGAGCTCCTTGATCGAGAGTTCATGCGGCACATAAGTGTGCCAGGGTTCAAGCGGCGCGCCGCGCTGGGTGTCGTAGATGCGCAGTCCGAGCAGGGACAGCGCGACGATCGCGAGGACGGCGCCCCCGCGTTTCAGCGTCTTGCCGATGAAACCGCGCATGCCTGGAACCTTCGAGAATCTGCTCTGCCGATGATACGCCGGACCGGGAGGTCAGGCAGCAGCCTTCCGGGCGGCGAGCGCGATCGCGATATAAGCCCAGCCGGCGAAGAGCAGCGAGACGCCCACCAGCGTGCCGGGCGCATAGATGCCGCCATAGGGGAGCCGCATCGCCAGCGCGACGCCAACGACGATCGTGATGATGCTGGACAGGAACATCCAGCCCACGCCGCTCTGCGCCCGCATCTTGATGGCAAGCCCGAGCTGGGCGAGGCCTTCCGCGATCAAGACAAGGGCAATCACCAAGGTGATGGCAATCGCCCCCTTCATCGGGTTGAAATACACCAGAATGCCGCCCAACAACTCGATCATCCCGACCAGCAACTGCCAGACGAAGCCACTCCACTCCTTGACCATGAAGGACTGGACCACCTTGAATGCGCCAGCGACAGCCAGGATCAGGCCAAGGAACAAGGTCACCGCCATGGTCGAGATGGCAGGGCTTGCAATCGCGATGATCCCGCAAATGACCAGGGCGATCCCGAGTGCGATGATCTTGCCTGACATCAGCCGAACGAGGCTGTGATCGGACCTGCTTGAATTCTGGGCCATGAGTTGCGCAATCCGTCGCTGTAGAAGCAAGCGATGGCCTTGCCGCCGAGGCCGCCCGCCGCACCGGCAGACAGTCGCAATCGGGCAATGCCGTCATGAGCAGTTATGCCGCGCCTGGTCTCGGGACGGATCAGCAGGGAATCCCAAAGCTAGTCAGGGAATCCCGTTTTCATGGATTTTGGCGGGCAGCGGCCCGGGTGTGCCGGCGCAATGACGCGACGGACGCCCGGACCGCGATCAGGCGCGGATCGGAGGCCTCACGCACCGACCTTCGCCAGGACGTCGGCGCGCAGGAAGCGCTCGATGAACAGCATGAACAGCACGGACGGGACGAGCAGGATCAAAGCCGTGATCGACGCGACCTGGTAGTTGCCGCCCATCGCCGCGTTGTAGAGCAGCAGCGGCAATGTCGTGACCTGCGGCACACCGACGAAGAAGGTGCCGGTGAATTCGTCGAGCGATTCCAGGAACACGAAGATGCCGCTGGCGATGATGCCAGGCGCAGCCAGCGGCAATGTCACGGTGGCGAAGGTACGCAGGGGTGACGCGCCAATATTGCGGGCGGCGAGCTCCAGGTCCTTGTCGACTGCGGCAAAGGCCGCCGCCGCGATCCAGACGGAATAGACGAGGCCGTGAGCGGCATGGACGAGGACCACGGCAAAGACCGTGCCGTTGATGCCGATCTGGTAGAAGACGCGCGCGACGTTGATGTAGATCGCGACGGACGGGAATGCCTGCGGCAGCAGGAACATCACCATGAACAGCGCGCGCACCGGCAGCTTCAGCCGCGCCAGCGCATAGCCGGCCGGGATCGAGAGCGCGAGCGCGACAATGACCGTCAGCACCGCGATCCATACGCTGGTACCGAGCGAGGCCATGGCGTCGCCGGTCGGGCGGAAGACCAGCTCCCAATAGCGGGTGCCATAGGTCACCGGCAGCTTGTAGGGCGTGTACCAGCGCTCGGCGACGGACCACAGCGCAAGGTTCGCAAGCGGACCGATGAGGACGAAGGCGAAAGCGGTGAGAAGGGCGGCAGCCAGCGCCGCCTTCGCCGTGGAGGCAAGCCGGATCATGGTGCGGCCTCCTTCGACATGCCGCGTTTCAGGTAGAGGATCGCGGCACCGGCACTGATCAGATAGGTGATTACGCCGAGCGCATTGGCAGTGGCGTAGTCGCCATAGGCGTTGATGCGGAAGGCCATGTCGACGGTCAGCATGGTCGGCTGCGAACCCGACACCATCATCGGCACCGAGAGCACAGAGAGCATCGTCACGAAGGACAGGACCAGCGCGACGAGGAGCGTCGGCATCACCTGCGGCAGCGCCAGCTCCACCAGCACCCGCAGGCGCGAAGCGCCGAGATTGCGGCCGGCTTCGAGCGTCGCCCGGTCGATCGACGCCAATGCGCCGGCCAGCAGCAGGGCCACGAACGGCGTCTGCTTCCACACGAAGGTCGCGATGATACCGCGCCAGTCGAGAAAGCTGGTCGCGCTCAATGGGTCCATCAGGCCAAGCGAGACGAAGGTGTTGTTCATCAGCCCGTTCTTGGCGAGGAAGGTCCGCATGCACTGCGCCGCGACGATGAAGGGGATGAAGAGCGGCCAGCGATAGAGCGCCTTCAGCGTACCCACGACCCATCTGTTTTCGCCGAGCGTCAGCGTTCCCGCGATAGCGATCGCAGCCAGTGCCGTCAGCAGGCAGGAGGACAGCACGATGATCACCGTGAAGACGATATCGCCGGAGTAAAGCTCAAACGCCTTGGCGAACCATTCCAGCGTCAGCGAGCCGTCCGGGCGCGTGAAGGCCGAGACCAGCGAAAAGCCGAGCGGATAGAGAAACAGAGCCGCGACGAGGAGCAGGCCCGGCGCGATCAGGATCAGCGCCAGCTGGCGTTGGGACATGGGCAGATATGCCGATCGAGAGGAGAGGTGGCCCGACTTGCGTCGGGCCAGGAGGTGGTGGAACGTCTCAGTTCGCGACCTTCTTCTCGTAACCTTCGAGAATGTCGTTGAAATAGGGCGCGATCGGGAACGCCTTGGCGTTCTTGGACAGGTCCGTCGGGGTGATGTCGGTGAAGAGCTTGTTCCAGGCAGCCTGGTCGAGCTTGCCTTCAAGGTTCTTGGCATCGATGCCCGGATACCAGTTGAACTTCTTCACGATGCCGTCCGCCTGCACCTGCGGGCTGGTCGCGAGCGCGATGAACTCCTCGGCGAGCTTCCGGTGCGCGGTCTTCTCCGGCACGGCGTAGTACATCGGCTGGCCCGGCATGCCGGGGGCCGCGAGCTTCAGCTTCATGTTCGGCGGCAGCTTGCCGTCAGCCTGCCAGGAATAGAACATGTCGACCCAGACCGGCCCGATGGCGATCTCGCCGCGGTTCAGCATGTCGAGTGTGCCGGCATTGCCGGGGGTGATCACGACGCTCTTGTTGAAGTCCTTCAGGTCGGCAAGCGCGCCATCCCAGGTTGCCTTCACCGCCGGATCGTACGGTCCCTTGATCAGCTTGTCGGCGTCGCCGCCGAAGGCGTAGACCCAGCCCGCCACGAAGGCGACGCCGGACATGCCGCCCTTGATGCCGTTATAGCCGAACTGCTTGGGGTTCTTCTTGGCCCAGTCCTTCAGCTCCGCATAGGTCGCCGGAGGCGATTTCAGCATGTCGGCATTATAGGCGAGCGCAGTCTGCGACTGGAACATCGGGATCACGAAGCCGGAAACATCGGCGCCGAGCGAGTTCTTCGCGGTCTCGCTGGAGACGAGCTTCGCGGTCTCGACCTTGTCGGTATATTTGGCGAGGAGACCTTCCTTCACCATCGTGCCGGCGGCCTTCTGGTGGATGACGACAACATCGAAATCCGAAGCGCCGGCGCTCTTCTGGGCGTCGAGCTTCTCGAAGATCTTCTGCGATCCGGAGTCGCCGGCGCCGGTTCCGACGGAGACGACCTTCACGCCGGGATGCGACTTCTCAAACATCGGCCCGAGATAGTCCTTGACGTAGTCGACCATGTTCTGGTCGCCGGCGGTGGCGACGTTCAGGGTCTGAGCGGACAGCGGCGTCGCCACCATCAGCGCTGCAATCGAGCAGGCAACTGTAAGAATGCGCATGAGCTGACTCCCTGTCAGGCGGCGATCCCGGCCTCGGATGCCGGGAAGATGTGGAGGCGCTGCAGCGGAATGCGCAGGCCGACTTTCGTTCCGAGTTCGTGACGGGCAGCGTCGTCGACCGTGATCTGGCGGCCGGCGGCTTCGACCCGGTAGCGGTAGACTCCGCCGGGATAGGCGCGAGCCGCAATGCGTCCGGGCACCAGCAGGTCGTCGGAGGCTGGGGCGTCGGCCGCATCGAGGCGCGCGACATCGTCGCGGAAATAGGCGACGGCATCTCCGACAGGCAAAGCATCGAACGCCTCGGCCGCGATCTGGGCCGTGGCGTCCCCTGCCCTCAGCGAGGCGCCGCGCTCGGAGCGCTCGACATGAAGGGGAAGGACATTCTCCGCCCCCATGAAATTGGCGACGAAGGCGGTCGCCGGGCGATCATAGACCTCTTCCGGCGTGCCGACCTGCGCAATCCGCCCCGCCTGCATGATGACGAGCCGGTCGGCCATGGTCATGGCCTCCTCGCGGTCATGCGTGACATGGACGGCGGTCAGGCCAAGACGCTGCTGGATCGCGCGGATCTCATGGCGCATCGTCATGCGGATCTTGGCGTCGAGATTGGAGAGCGGCTCGTCGAGCAGCAGGATGCCCGGATCGATCGCCAGCGCCCTGCCAAGCGCAACGCGCTGACGCTGCCCGCCCGAGAGCGCCGTGACCTTGCGGCCCTCATATCCGGTCAGGCCGAGGAACTCGAGCATGGACGCGACCTTGGCGGCGATCTCGGCCTTGGACGCACCACGCAGCTTCAGCCCGTAGCCGATATTCTGCAGCACCGTCATATGCGGCCAAAGCGCATAGGACTGGAAGACCATCGCCATCCCGCGCTTCTCCGGCGGGAGTGACGCGACATCATTGCCGCCGACGATGATCGAACCGGATTGCACCGGCACGAAGCCGCTGAGCGAACGCAGCAGGGTGGTCTTGCCGCAGCCGGACGAACCAAGAAGCGCCGTGAAGCTGCCGGGCGTGAAATCGAGGCTGACGCCGTGCAGCACCTGCGTGCCGCCATAGGCGACATGCAGGTCACGCACGCTGATGGCCGCGCCGCTGCGCGCCCTGTCCGGCACTCCCACTTGCAAACGCTTTCTCCCCTGTCGCGACCTTTTTTCCAGCTCTATGGAATATCTCTTCCATTTTCTGGACCGCTTGGAATAAACATAACGAACACTCGCGCCGATGTGCAACAGGTTTATGAAGGCTTGATGTCACCCCAAATTCATTCGATCTGGCTGATGCCGAGCGCCGAGGACGGCGCATTCCTCTCCAGCCTGGTTGCGGATCTCTCGGGCCGCTTTGGCACGCCGCTGGTCACGCCACATCTGACGGTCAAGGGTGACACGGATCTGCCCATGGCCGCGCTCGCAGGCGGGATCGCGGAGGCCGCAGCCGCAGTCCCGGCCTTCCGGGAGGCGGTCGCCGCGATCGAAACCAGCGACGCCTATTTCCGGTCATTCTACGCGCGTTTTCGCATCAGCGCGCCGCTGGCGCAGCTCAAGCAGCGACTGGACAGCGACATGGCAGACAGCTTCATGCCGCATGTCTCGTTGCTCTATGGCCCCGTCGCGCCCGCCCCGAAGGCCTCGGCCGCGGCCGAGTTTCAGCGCATGCTGGCCGGGAGAGCCATCGTCTTTGACCGGCTCTGCGTGGTTCGGTCAGGCCAGGACATCCCCATTTCCGAATGGGCGGTGATCGAGACGGTCGAGCTTGGCAAGAACGGAACCTAGACGAGCCCATCGGCTCAGTTCGGCCGGAAAAACGACATCCGGACAAGCGTCAGGCCGCTGCCTCTCGCGAAGGTGAGTTCGCCGTCATGGGCGCGTGCGACTTCCGCGGCGATCGATAGGCCGAGCCCGGAGCCTCTGGAGTGCCCGCCCTTCTCGAAGGGCCTGGTCATTGTTTCCGCCAGCTCGATCGGGAAGCCGTCGCCATCGTCACCAACCTCGATCCAGGCGCTTCCCGTGTCCGCCGAGACCGTCACGGACAGCCTCGTATGCGCTCCATGGACGAGTGCGTTGTCGATGAGGTTGGCAAGCGCCTCGCGCAGACTCACCGCGTCGCCGTCGATCACCGGAGCCGAAGGCGCCGGCGTGAAGGAAATATCGACCTCGCGCGGCAACGAGAGCGGCACGGCCTTGGCGAGAACCGATTTTGCCAATTCGTTGAGATCGACGGGCGCGGCGCGTGCCGCGTCGGCGCGGTGGATGACCATGGCGTGGTCGAGCAATTGACTGGTCAGACGCGCCAACTCGGTGGTGCGCTCACGAACGCGGGCGATATGTTCGGCGCGGCGTTTCAAGGGGCTCGCGCTCGACAGGATCTCGACCTGGGCGTCGAGTGCGGCGAGCGGCGTGCGAATCTGATGGGCCGCGTCGGCAATGAATCGTTGCATCACGGCCATGCGATCGGAAAGCCTGCGCATGAAATCGTCGATGGCGTGGACGAGGTTGCGGATCTCGACAGGCGGCTCTGTCTGGATCGGGCGCAGATCGTCGGGGCGCCGTCCTGCGATTTCCAGCTCGATCCGCGTCAACGGCTTCAGGGCGAGGCGCACCGCAAAGCCTGTCGCCAGCAAGGCGAGCACGCTCATCGCAGCGATGACACCCAGTGCCTTGAGAGTGAGATCGCGCGCAAGCGCCGTGCGAGCATCGGTCGTCTGGGCCACCACGATGGTTGCCCAGCCGCCGAGCATGGCATCGTCGATCTGGCGGGCGACCGTCGCAATGCGCACGCCCTGTCCCTGAAAGGAGCCGTCCTCGAGCACGACGCCGCTGCGCGCGGCTGCCGGTTCCGCCCCCGAGGCGAGATCCTCATAGCCTGCAACCACCACCCCGCGCGGATCGACCACCTTGTAGAAGACCAGATCATAGGCGGCGAGTGTCGCGATCGCGGCGACGGGGGGATCAAGCGCGACGACCCCGCCCTGGACATAGACATTCTCCGCGATCTGGATCGTGCCGCCGCTGAGCAGCCGATCATAGGCCTGCTGTGCCGCGATCGTCGCCGAGTGCCAGGCGGCGACGCCGAGCACGACCGCGCCGAGCCCCAGCACCGCCGACAGAACGACGATGATGCGGACCCGCAGCGAGAGGAGCAGGTCATGTCGTTGCAAGCTGATAGCCCAGGCCGCGCATGGTTCTGATCTCGATGGGGGCATCTGCGAGCTTGCGCCGCAAGCGCGCCACGAACTGCTCGACGGCGTTCGGACTCGGTTCCTGATCGAAGTTGAAGAGCTGCTCGATCAGTTCCTCCTTGGGCACGATCCTGTCCGGCCTGGCCGCCAGGATCTCGAGCACCGTCAGCTCGCGGCGCGTCAGGTTGAGCGTCCTGTCGCCGATGCTCGCGACCCGGCCCGCTCGATCGATCACGAGCGGGCCCACTCGCAGCATATTGTCCGAAAGCCCGGCGCTGCGCCGCAAGAGGGCGCGAGCACGTGCTTCAAGTTCGCGGTAGTCGAATGGCTTGGTCAGGTAATCGTCCGCGCCGAGATCGAGCGCGCTGATCCGCTCGTCGACAGCCGAACGCGCGGTGATGACCAGGACCGGTGTCTTCAGCCGTCTCGCGCGCAGGCTCTTGAGCAGCGTGAGCCCGTCCTCGCCCGGCAAGGTCAGATCAAGAATCACGAGATCATAGGCCTGGACCTGAAGCAGCTCGGCAGCTGTGCGCCCGTTCGATTCCCAATCGACGGCGTGACCGATCTTCTCGAACCGCATCACGACGGCCTCGGCGATATCGGCGGTGTCTTCGACGACGAGAACGCGCACGGCCAAAACATCCTTCGTCGGAGTCAGGTCGGAGTCAGGTTCGCAGGTTACTAGCATGGCAAGCGCCGCAAGTGCGCAGGGAAACGAAAGCAAGGGAGGGCCGATGCACGCCCCATTCACCACCAGCGCCGCCGCGCCGCTTCTCTCCGTCGAGGGCGTCACGCTGCAATACAAGACGCCGGATGTGGTCGTCACGGCGACGCGCCGCGTCTCCTTCGACGTCTATCCGTCCGATCGTTTCGTCCTGCTTGGCCCCTCCGGCTGTGGCAAGTCGACCCTGCTCAAGGCGATCGGCGGCTATCTGAGCCCGGTCGAGGGGCGCATCCGCCTCAAGGGACACGAGATCACCGGGCCAGGACCGGACCGGATGATGGTCTTTCAGGAATTCGACCAGCTTCTGCCCTGGAAGACGGTGCGCGAGAATGTCGTTTTCGCCCTGACCTCGAGCGGCCGCGCCGGAGCGCCGGAGGCCGAAGAGCGTGCGAAATCCTATATCGACAAGGTCGGCCTGACGAAATTCACCGACAGCTATCCGCACATGCTTTCCGGCGGCATGAAGCAGCGCGCCGCGATCGCGCGCGGCATGGCAATGGAGCCCGACGTCCTGCTGATGGATGAGCCCTTCGCCGCGCTGGACGCGCTGACGCGCCGCAAGATGCAGGACGAGTTGCTGCGGCTCTGGGACGACACCCATTTCACCGTGCTGTTTGTGACGCACTCGATCGAGGAGGCGATCCGTATCGGCACCCGCATCCTGCTGCTGTCGCCCCATCCGGGCGAGGTCAAGGCCGAGCTCAACAGCGTGCCCCCCGAGGAGATGGGCACCGGCACGCAGGCCGCGCTCGAAACCCGCATCAACGACATGCTCTTCGCGGCGCATTGAGACGGAGACGACAGACATGACCGACCTCCTGACCTTCCGCCCGGAAATCATCCGCGACGTCAATTCGAGCGATGCGCCGGTCGTGGCCAAGTCGCTGAGCCTCATCGAACGGACCTACCGCCTCGGCTTCGTGCGCAAGGGGCTGATCCTCGCGGTGCTCGCCATTGCCTGGGAGGCCTATGGCCGCTGGCTTGGTAACCCGCTGCTGTTCCCGACCTTCGGCGAGACGGTCGATGCCTTCGTCAGCAATATCGCGAGCGGCGTCATTCCGCAGCGCATGCTGGTCTCGCTGCAGACCCTGATCATCGGCTACGGCATCGGCATCGCGCTCGCCGCGCTCCTGACGACCTTGGCCATCGGCTCGCGCATCGGGGCGGACCTGCTCGAGACATTGACCTCGATGTTCAATCCCTTGCCGGCGATCGCACTCTTGCCGCTGGCATTGATCTGGTTCGGCCTCGGCTCGGGCAGCGTGATCTTCGTGCTCGTGCATTCGGTGCTCTGGGCAATCGCTCTGAACACCCATGCCGGCTTTCGGTCGGTCTCGAATACGTTGCGCATGGTCGGTCAGAACTACGGCTTGCGTGGGTTGAAGCTCGTTCGCCTCATCCTGATCCCCGCCGCCTTCCCGGCCATCCTCACCGGCCTCAAGGTCGGGTGGGCCTTTGCCTGGCGGACGCTGATCGCTGCGGAACTCGTCTTCGGCGTATCGTCCGGCTCGGGTGGCCTCGGCTGGTTCATCTATGAGAACCGCAATCAACTCGAGACGGCCAATGTCTTCGCCGGCCTCTTCACCGTGATCCTGATCGGCCTCTTCGTCGAGAACGTCATCTTCGCCACGATCGAGCGCAGGACGATCCGCCGCTGGGGCATGCAGCACTGAAACATCCAGTCACCAAGGCCGAATGGCCGCATCAAAGGGAGGACGACAGATGAAACACACAAACTGGTTCAAGGGGGCGCTTGCCGCAGCCGTGATCGGGACTGCCTTCTGCGCCGGTGCGGCGCGGGCCGAGGTCAGCGAGGTCCGCGTCTCCAAGGGCTTCGGCATCCTCTACCTGCCGCTGATCGTGATGCAGGACCAGCAGTTCCTCGAGAAGCGCGCGAAGGCGGCCGGACTTGGCGACGTCAAGGTGACGTGGCTGATGCTTGATGGCGGCAATGTCATCAACGACGCGATGATGGCCGGCACGCTCGACTTTGCGGGAACCGGCGCACCCGGCTTCGTCACGCTCTGGGCAAAGGCCAAGGGGATTCCCAATGTCGAGGTCGTCGGCGTCTCCGGCATGAGCTCGACCTCGCTCTGGTTGAACGCCAACAAGCCCGAGCTGAAGTCGCTCAAGGATTTCACGGGCAGCGACAAGATCGCGCTGCCCGGCATCAAGACTTCACTTGCGGCCGTCGTTCTGCAGATGATCGCGGCCAAGGAGTTCGGCCCCGAGAACTACGCCAAGATGGACCCGATGACGGTGAGCTTGCCGCATCCCGAGGCGCTGGCCGCGCTCATCGGCGGCAAGACCGAGATCAAGGCACATTTCACCTCGCCGCCCTTCCAGTACATCGAAGCCAAGGCACCGGGCGTGCACCGCGTCCTGAACTCGGTCGATTATCTCGGCAACATCACGCTCGACGTCACCTTTGCGCCGAAGAAATTCGTGGATGCCAACCCAAAGATGACGCAGGCCTTCATCGAAGCGATGGATGACGCCAACGCGCTGATCGCCAAAGACCAGAAGCTCGCGGCCGAGATCTACGCCAAGAGTTCCAAGGTGAAGGTCGACGCCGCCGAGATCCAGGCGATGATCGAAGATCCCGACGCCCGTTTCTCGACGACTCCGAGCGGCGTGATGCAGTTCGCCGAATTCATGCACCGTGCAGGTACGATCAAGATCAAGCCGGCCAAGTGGAGCGACATGTTCGTCCCGCAGTTGACGGGTCGCTCCGGCAGCTAGCCCCCCAATGGCTCATCGCCGGCGGCATAATGCCGGGCGATGAGCCCGGAATATCGCGATCTGAGCGCCGGCAATGCTACGGGCCCGCTGCGATCGCGGGCAGGACGAGGATCCCACCAGGCGGGCAGGCTCTGATTGCTCCGCCGAGGCACTCGCTACCGGGCCGGCCGGCGTGCCATTCTGCCGCGAACCAATTGGCGCGCGGTTGATCGGCTCACGCAGATCATACCAACGCGCCCAGGCCCCATCCACCGGGGGACGCAGCCGTCAGATCCCTCGGATCAGGCCGCCATCAACCCGAATCTTGGCGCCCGTGACATAGGACGCCCGCTCGCTGGCAAGGAACGCAACGACATCGGCGAATTCCTGTGGCTTGCCGTAGCGGCCGGCCGGAATCGTCGCGATCGAGGCCTTCGTGATCGCGTCTTTCGTCGCGCCGGCCCGCGTCGCAGCTGCGTCGTCGAGTTGATCGACGCGCTCGGTGTGGATGCGACCGGGCAGCACGACATTCACCGTCACCCCCTGCCCCGCAACCTCGGAGGCCAGCGTCTTCGACCAGCCGACGACTGCGGCACGCACGCCATTGGAGAGCGCGAGACGCGGAATCGGCTGCTCGACGCCGGAGGAGACGATGGTGACGATCCGGCCCCAACCCCGCTCGGTCATGCCAGGCAGCAGACGCTGCGCGACATGAAACAGGTTGGCCGCCATGGCCTCGAAATGCATCAGCCAGTCCAGGCGCTTCGCGTCGCGGGCCTCGCCCGGCGGAGGCCCGCCGGAATTGCCGATCAGGATGTCGACGCCGCCCTCGGCAATCAGCTTGTCGGCCAGCGCATCGATCGAGGCGATATCCGCAAGGTCGAGCGTGGCGGCGACCACGCGGCCGCGCTGCTCAGCCGGCAGCTCGCCGATCCAGGCGGCGAGCGCGTCTTGATTGCGCGCCGCCGCGATCACCGTCGCACCTTCGGCGGCGAGCGTGCGTGCGATCGTCGCGCCGAGGCCGCGGCTGGCGCCGAGCACCAATGCGCGCTTTCCGTTGAGGCCCAGATCCATCAGTTGATCTCCTTGAGGCGCCGCGCCTGACGGGCGACGAGACGTTCGATGTCGGCGATGTCGGCCGCCGAAAGGGCTGACCCGGGGCTGCGTACCATGCCCGACGCGATCGCGCCGCGCTTGGCGAGCAGATATTTGCGAATGGCGAGCCCGTGACCAGGCTGCTGCTCATAGCGCGCCAGCGGCAGATAGGCGTCGAACAGGTCATGGGCGCGTTCGACGTCCCCGGCGGCATGGGCCTTCCAGACATCGACCATCATCTCGGGATAGGCAAATCCGGTCATGGCGCCATCGGCCCCGCGCGACAGTTCCTCGGGCAGGAACATCGCGCCGTTCCCGACCAGGATCGATATGCGCCGCCCGCCGTTCTTGTCGCTGGCCGCACGCAGGGCCGAGATCTTGGCAAGCCCCGGCCAGTCCTCGTGCTTCAGCATCACGCAGCTCGGCTGCGCCGCGACGATGCGCAGGATCACCGAGGAGGCGATCTGGACATTGGTGACCAGTGGGAAATCCTGCAGCACGAAGGGGGTCTTCGGTCCGAGCGTCTTTGCGACCATGTCGTAATAGGAGACGATCTGGTCGTCCGTCCGCAAACTTGCGGGCGGCGCCACCATCACGCCCGCGGCTCCGTCAGCCATGACGCTGTCGCTCAGCTCCCGCATCGCGGCAAAGCCCGGCGCCGAGACGCCGACCACGACCGGAACACGCCCCTGCACCCGCGCCAGGACCCGCCGCACGAATATCCGCGATTCCTCTGCCGTCAGTTTCGGCGCCTCGCCCATCATGCCGAGCACGGTCAGGCCGGTGGCGCCCTTCTCGAGGTAGAAATCGACCATGCGGTCGGTGCTCGGCAGGTCGAGCGCGCCGTCCTCCGTGAACGGAGTGACCGCGATTGCATAGACGCCCTTCGCGCCTTCATCCAACAACGCCATGATGATCCTCAGTTCTCGACGGGGTCGGGCAGCAACTTGCCCGGATTGAGCAGATTGTGGGGGTCGAACAGGGTCTTGAGCGAGCGCATCAGGTCCAGCTCGATCGGCGCCTTGCAGCGCGGCATCTCCGCGACCCGAAGCTGACCGATGCCATGCTCGGCGCTGATCGATCCGCGGCGCTTGCACGTCTCGTCATGAACGATGCGGGTGAGTTCCGGTGCGAGGGCGGCGAAGTCCGCATCGCTCTGTCCCATACGCGGCAGCAGATTGTAGTGCAGGTTGCCGTCGCCGAGATGGCCGAACACGATGGGGCGCACGCCGGGAGCAGCAGCGATGACAGCCGCATCGGTGGCTGCGACGAAATCGGCCATGGCCGCGACCGGCACCGAGACATCGTGCTTGGCAGCCTTGCCTTCGCGCACCAGCGCTTCCGAGACGCCTTCGCGGATGCGCCAGAACGCCTTGGCCTGCACACCATCCTGGGCGATGGCGGCGTCGAGAACGATCTCCGTCTCGACGGCTTCTGCCAGCGCGCCTTCGAGCCGCTCGGTCAGCGCCAACTCGTCATCCGCATCGGACAATTCGATCAGCACCGCCGCAGGCGGAACGGCGCCAAGCGGCAACCGCGCCTCGGCGCTGTGCTTCAGGATGAGCGAGAGGCAATCGCCGGTCATGAATTCGAAGGCGGTCAGGCGATCGCCACAGCGCGCACGCACCGAAGACAGCAAGGACAGGGCAGCGTTCGCGTCGCGCAAGGCGACGAAAGCGGTCGCGCGCGCCAAGGGTTGAGGAAACAGTTTCAGGACCGCGCCGGTGATGACGCCCAGCGTCCCTTCCGATCCGATGAACAGATCCCGCAAGGCGTAACCGGTATTATCCTTGCGCAGCGCGGTGAGGCCATCCCAGATCCTTCCGTCCGGCAGAACGACCTCGAGCCCGAGCGTCAGTTCACGCATGGTGCCGTAGCGCAGCACGGCGACGCCGCCGGCATTGGCCGCAAGATTCCCGCCGATCGTGCAGCTCCCCTCGGCTCCAAGGCTGAGCGGGAAGAAGCGTCCAGCCGCTTTCGCGGCCTCCTGGACCTTGGCAAGCACGCTGCCGGCATCGACCGTCATCGTGTTGCCGATCGGATCGACCGCGCGGATGCGGTTCATGCGCGTCAGCGACACGACGATGGCGCGCCCCGACATATCCGGCGTCGCGCCGCCCGACATGCTGGTGTTGCCGCCCTGGGGCACGACCGGAATCCTCCGCGCCGTGCAAAGCGCCATCACGGCCGCGACCTCCTCGGTCGAGCCGGGCCGGACGATGGCGGCAGCAGCCCCCCTGTATTTTCCGAGCCAATCCGTCAGGAACGGCGCCTGCGCTTCGGCATCGACAAGCACATGCCTCTCACCGACGATGTCGGCGAGGCGCGCAACTAGATCCGTCACGCGGCATGTCCCCGAAGCGGGCGGCCGCCCCAGCCGAGCCGGGCGCGGCCGATCGCCATGGTCACCGCAGCCTGCGTCGGCTCGACCACGGGTACGCCGAGCGCCTGCTCGAGCGGGTCCCGGAAACGCGCCATGCCGGCGCAGCCCATCACCAGCACATCGGCGTGATGGGTATCGCGCAAGGTGCGCCCGACATCGGTCATCCGTCCCATGGTCCGCGCGTCATCGGCAAGCTCGGCGACCGTCAGGCCGATCGAAAGATCGCCGGCCAGGCGGTCCGTCACACCCATCGCGCCGAAATAGCGCAAGTGACGCGGGATCGAGGCCGGCAGAATGGCGATCACGCCGAAGCGCTGGCCCAGCGTCAAAGCGGTCAGGACCCCGCACTCGGCAATGCCCAGCACCGGCTTCTCGCTCTGCTCGCGCAGCGCGTACATGCCCGGGTCGGAGAAGCAGGCGATCACGAAGGCCGAAGCCTCGTTCTCCAGCGCGGCGGCCCGCCTCAGCATGGGCTGTATCAGGCCGTCGATATCGCGCTGGGACTGGATGCCAGCAGGCCCCTCGGCCAGGGTCAGGCACTCGATCGGCGGACCATCGACCGAGCGCAGCGGCGCCACCGCGGTATCGATGCCGGCGGTCACTGCCCCGTTCGAATTGGGGTTGATGACAAAGATCGTGCCGCTCACGGGGCCTCTCCTTCGGGCTTCGCACGCAGCGCGCTCTGTTGCGCGCGCCAGGTGTCGAGCGTCTGGCGCGGCGCCTGGAAGCGGTCGCGCATCGTGACATACCAGTCGGAACCATGCAGGCGGCCGACCAGGTCGAGCTTGTCGATGTCGACATGCAGCCGCTCATCGACCGCGCCATCCCGAATATGGATGTGCTGGATTTCGCCGACGACGAGGTTGCGATGGCGTGTGCCCAGCGACAGCGACACCGTCTCGCGGCATTCGAGCTGGACCGGTGACGCTGCGAGGCGTGGCGCGGCGACCTTGCGGCCGGGCGCTGTTTCAAGCCCGGCGGCTGCGATCTCGTCGACATCGCCGGGAAAATCGATCGCGCAGACCTGCATCGCGTCGACGAGCGCCCGGTCGACGAGGTTGACGACGAAACTCCCCGTCGCGCGGATGTTGCGCATCGTATCCTTCAGCGGGGCATCCCCCAGATCGCGGCCTTCGATGCCAAGCACGACGAGCGGCGGTGCGTGGCTGAAGACGTTGAAGAAGCTGAAGGGCGCAGCATTGGCGTGCCCCTGCGCATTCACGGTGGTGACGAGCGCGATCGGCCGCGGCAACACGGTGTTGACGAGCAGCTTGTAGAGATCGCGCTCGGCCAGATCGGTGACGGACCACTCCATCGCGTCAACCCAGGGTCGCGTCGAGCAGGCGCACCGTTTCACCGAGGACGCGTGCGCCATCCCCGGCCTGTTGTGGCTCGATCGACTCTTCCGGGGCGTGGCTGCGGCCATCGAGACAGGGCACGAAGATCATGCCGATCGGACCGGTGCGGGCGACGAACACGCCATCATGCCCGGCACCACTCGGCAGGTCCCGCGTCGACAGACCGAGCGAGGCCGCGGCAGCGGCGATCGCCGAGCGCACGGCCGGCGCGCAGGCCGTCGGCGGCACATGGCTGATCGGTTCCGACCGCACAGTGAGACGCAGCGCCGCCAGTGCCGGCTTCAGATCGCTGACCAGTTCCTCGCCGAACGCCTTGACCGCCGCCTCGTCGCCCGAACGCACCTCGAGCGTCAGAACCGCCTCACCAGGCACGGCATTGGCGGCATTGGGGCTGATCTCGATGCGACCAAAGGTGGCGACCAGGGGTTGGGGATCGTTCGATCGTGCGCCGGCACGCTCGTAAGCGGCCTCGATCAGCTTGGCCGCGCCGACGAGCGCATCGGCGCGCAAGGGCATCGGCGTCGCACCCGCGTGGTCGGCCCGCCCGGACACGATGATGCGCTCGCGCCGAATGCCGACGATGTCTGTAACGACACCGATCGCCGTGCCCTCGCTCTCCAGCACGCGCCCCTGCTCGATATGCACCTCGACATAGGCCGCGACGCTCTCGGCGGTACGCCGCACCGAGGCGAGCTCGTCGGGCCGGCCGCCGACGAAGCCGATACCCTCGCGCAGCGTCATGCCGTCGGGGCGCGTCATCGCCAGCATCTCGTCGGAGAGCGCACCGGCAAGCGCACGGCTGCCGATGCAGGAGAGGCCGAACTCGCTCGGCTCCTCGGCCAGGAAATCGTAAACCTCGAGCGAATGCCGCAGCCGGTCGCCGCGCTCGATTAAGCTTTGCGCGACTTCCAGTCCCGCCAGCACGCCGAGAATCCCGTCATAGCGTCCGCCCGAGGGCACCGTGTCGGAATGCGAGCCGATGATGATCGGCTTCAACGAGGGATCGGCGCCCGCAAAGCGGCCGACGAGATTGCCGCCTGCGTCGATCGTCGTCTCCAGACCGGCAGCGCGGAACTCGGCCGCCAGCCATTTGCGTCCTTCGAGGAAGCGCGGCGTAAAGGAGCGCCGCGTCCAGGGACGATCGGGATCGGTGATCTTGGACAGCGCCTCGATACGCCGCCACAAACGCTCTGCGTCGATCGACATCGTTCGCCGCTTTACGCCGCAGGCCGCAGGAAGCGGCCGTCGCCCGCTTCGTTGCAGATCTTCGCGCCATCCCAGGCAAGAGCGCCACGGACATAGGTCGCAGCCACCCGCACGCGGAATTCGCGGCCCTCGAACGAGCTCCACTTCACCGCCGCAAGGCTCTTGCTCGGATCATGGATGAAGCGGCCGGGCTCGAGCACGACGATGTCGGCATCCGAGCCTGGCGCGAGACGGCCCTTGTCGGCGAGCAGGAAGGCCTTCGCCGGGCCTTCGCAAAGCTGCTTCACCGCCATGGTCGGGGAGATGCCGCGCTCCTCGCAGCCGGTCCACAGCGCCGGCAGCAGGGTCTCGATGCCGGGACCGCCGGAGGTGTTCTTGAAGATGTTGGGGTCGCCCTTCTTCTCCAGCCCCCAGGAGACGTGGTCGGAGGAGATGAAGTCGCAATGACCGGCGGCGAGGTGGCTCCAGAGCAGCTCGCTCTCCGCCTTCGGCCGGATCGGCGGGTAGTGCTTGATCTTGGCACCGAAGCGAGGCGCGTGCTCCTCGGCGTTGAGCATGAAGTACTGCACGCAGCTCTCGACCGTCGCCCTGTAGCCGGCGCGCTTGTAGAGGTTGCAGATCTCGAAGCCGCGCGAGGTCGAGACATGGACGGCATGGGCGCGGGCGCCGGTCTCGGCGCCGATCTCGTAGATCCGCGCCGTGGCGAGGTTCTCGACCAGCGGGGTATGGGCGCGCAGGAAGGCGTCGGAGCCGGTATCGCCGGCCTCGATCAGGCGCGCGATGTTCCGGCGCGTCATCTCCTGGTCCTGGTTATGGACACCGCAAAGGAGCCCCGTCGGCTCGATCAGCTTGAACGCTTCGTAGAGCGTGTCGTCGCCGATGCGCGGGAAGCGTGTCGGGTTCGCCTCGAAGGTCGAGAACTTGAAGGCGCAGGCGCCGGCATCGACGAGGCCCGGAATGGCGTGCAGGCCGTTTTCGATGGTGATCGTGGCATAGAGCGCGACATCGACATGTGCGTCGCGTTCGACGATGGCGACCTTCTCGTTGAAGAGCCTGGCGTTGGTGACCGGCTCGGGCTCGTCATAGGGCATGTCGACCATGACGGTGACGCCACCGGCGGCGGCCGCGCGCGAGCACATGCCGATGCCCTCGTGGTTGGCCTGGCTCCCGGAATGGACCTGGCCGTCGATCACGCCCGGGATGATCCACTGACCGCGGAAATCCTGCGTCTCGCGCGCCGAAGGCGGTGTACCCGCACCGACAGCGCCGACCTTGCCACCAGTGACGGCGACATAGCCATCCTCGATGATCTGGTCGGACAGAACGACATTGCCGCGAAGAACGAGATCGAAATCACTCATGGTCAGATGCCCGGTTGATGCTGTCTGGCCCGCAGGCCATGCGTGTCACGATAGCTGCTCGGCCTCAGAGCCAAACATACCAATTTCGCCGTCGCCCATAATCGGTCGTTATTGCAACAGCGGAAGCAGTGCATGTGCGCGTCAGGCGGATCCCCCGAGCGCATAGCCCGTGAAATCCATCCCGAGCGCCTTCTCTACGATCGGGTAGACACTCGGATCCGTCACGCTGGAGCTCAGCGGGATGCGATCCTTGGCAATGCGCAGGATCGAGAGCTCCATGCCCTCAGTGACATGGCCGACGCTGACGGGCCGGCCATCCGAACCGAGCGTGGTGATGACATCGGGATAGCTCGCCAGGCGCGCGCCATCGAGATCGGTCACCGCCATGTACTCATTCATGACATGGAGAATCCGTGCCGCGGCGCCGGAGCCGACCTGGATGGTTCCGATATCAAAGGCTTCGCTGGTGTACTGCACCGACTTGCGGACAACAGTCCCACGCCCGATGATCGATCCACCGGCCTGGTCGCAGATTGCGTCGATGACCGCGGGCCCGCCCTTGGGCGTGGCGGCCAGGATGCGCTCCCCGAGCGCCAGCGCCATGGAAATACCGCCGAGCGCCGCGTGCTTGCGCACATAGGACGCCGGAACCGGGTTCCGGCAGGACGCGACGAACCCGCCCGACATGTCCGAGGCCGTGCGCAGGATCGGCGAGACCTTCCCCGTCGCGCCGCGCGTCACGAGCTCGATATAGGAATTCTTGGCGCGATTGCCGCCGACAGCCGTCTGGATCGTCGCCTCGGGGCTGTTGGCAAGGCCGATCGACCCCATGTCGCCGGTGGGATGGGCGCGGATATCACCAACGGCATCGATCACCTTCACGCCGAGGAGGGCGCTCGGGAGCCAGGCATTGAGCGTGCTCGACATGCCGTTCTGGCCGATGATCAGGCCATAGACTGGCTTGCCCAGCGCATCCTGCAGCAGCTGGACGGCCCGGACGTAGTCGACGCCCTGCATCTCCCAGTCCGTCGTGCCGGCAGGAGCGCCGATTGCAGCCGCGGTCGCGATGATCGCGTCGTCCGGCGCCTCTTCGATCGAGACCAACTCCGGCCGGCCGGCCATCACCGCTGCAGTCCCCAGCATGCGCCCGTGCTCGGCCCAGCCACCGCCGCCCGCAGCAAAGATCGAGCCGCCTGCAATAGCCGCCTCGACATCCCCAATCGTCAGAAAACGTCCCATCGGTCAGCCTCGAATCGACCTGGCATGCCGGCATCCCGCCGAGCCCGGACGAACTTAGATGGCGGCACGTCCAAGCAAGCATGCTAATTCGGCTGGAGGTCATAACTGAATGTTATTCGCATGCGATTGAACCTGCGGCAGCTGGAAGTTTTCCGCGCAATCATGATCACCGGATCGATCAGCGGCGCGGCGCGCCTGCTCTCGGTCTCGCAGCCAGCCATCAGCCGGCTCCTGGCCTATACGGAGGACCGGCTGGAGTTGCGCCTGTTCGAACGCGTGCGCGGTCGGATCCAGCCGACGCCGGAGGCGCGGCGCCTCTTCACCGAGGTCGACCAGGTCCACCAGGGCGTGCTGCGCGTCAACGAACTCGCCGAGGAACTGCGCGAGCGCGGGACCGGCACGGTCCGCATCGTCGCCAGCCCGAGCGTCGGCCAGACCATGGTTCCCGACGCGATCGCGCGGCTGCGCGAGCGCTTTTCCGATCTGCGCGTCGAGTTCGAGATCCTGACGCTGCTCGAAGTGATAGCCAAGATCACCAGTGCGCGGGCCGATCTCGGCGTTTCAGTGCTGCCGGTGGACGAGCCGACCATTCAATCGGAGGTGGTCACGGAGGGGCGCCTGATGGCGATCATGCCGCGCGACCACCCGCTGACCCGATTGCGCGTCGTCCGGCCAGCCGATATCGCCCCCTATCCGTTGATCGGTTTCGGGCCGCAGACGCCCTATGGAGACATTGTCCAAAGGGCACTGGCTTTCGGCCCCGAGCCCCTTCGCATCAGCACCGTCGTTCGCTTCACCCCCGTCGCCTGCGCGATGGTCAGAGCCGGAGCGGGGGTTGCCGTTGTCGACGAATTCGTCCTGCGCGGCCGGACATGGCCCGAACTGGTCTCACGTCCGCTCGCCCCCAAGACGCGTGTGCGCGCGCATCTGCTGACACTTCGCTACGAACCCCTGTCACGCACGGCACGCGCCTTCGTCGACATCCTGCGCGATCTTGTCCCGCCTCCGCCTGGCGGACATGGCCAGGAGGCCGACGTCGGGGACTTAACACAAGGTTATGGCAACCCGACAACAAGTGATTGGTAAGGCATGAATTCGCACTGTTAGAGTTTTGCCTCTGGGCGGCCGGATCGTTGCAAGCGACAGGCGCGGCGATCGCGGCTCCCGGAGACAACATCTAACGGGAGCAGGATGATGAGGTTTTTGTCGGTCAAAGCGGCGCGCACGGCCGTTCAGGGATTCGCCGTGGCGGCGCTCCTTGTCACCCCTGTGCTGGCCCAGGACGCCGATCATCCAGCCAATGAGAAGCTGAAAGTGGCTTGCGACCTCGGCTTTGCTCCATTCTGCTTCAAGACGGCGGCCGGCGAGACCACCGGCTTCACCTATGACATGTCGCTGGCGCTGGCGCAGAAGCTGGGCCGCCCGGGCGTCGACGTTACCGACTCGAACTTCTCGGCGATCTTCGCCGGCCTCTTCTCCAAGCGCTATGAGATGATCCCGGCGCCGACCAACATCACGCCGGAGCGCGCCCAGCAGATGCTGTTCAGCGAGCCCTATATGCCGACCGGCCTCGGCTTCCTCGTCAAGAAAGGCGGCAAGATCGCCAATCTCGAGGAGCTGAAGGGCAAGGCGCTGACCGTGAACAATGGTAGCATTTCCGACAAGTGGCTGACCGACAACGAAGCCAAGTACGGCTATACGATCCAGCGCTACAACAAGAATGCCGACGCGGTGCAGGCCGTGATGATCGGCCGTGCCTTCGCCAACGTCGCCGATGCACCGGTCTCGCGCTATGTTTCGACGCAGACGCCCGCTGCCGAGGTTGCGTTCGTGCTCGACAGCGGTCGCAATTTCGGCATCGCCTTCCGCAAGGAGGACGCAGCGTTTCGCGCCAAGGTCGAGGAAGCCCTCGAATGCATCAAGACGGACGGAACGCTCGCCAAGATCCATGAGAAATGGTTCGGCGTGAAGCCGGACGCCTCGTCCTCCTCGGCGAAGATCTATCCGGGCATCGGTGCCCCGGACTTCGAGGGCTATGACGCGACCGAGCACAAGGCCGTCTGTAAGTGAGGTCGGCGACCGCAATCACGCCTGCATCCGCAGACCCGATCGTCGCCATAGACGGTCTGCGGAAGAGCTTCGGCAATGTCGAGGTCCTGCGCGGCGTCGATCTCAGGGTCGCCAAGGGCGAGGCCGTCGTGATCGTCGGCTCGTCCGGCTCGGGCAAGAGCACCTGCCTGCGCTGCATCAACCGGCTGGAAGAGCCGACGGCGGGGACCATCCGCGTCGGCGGCGAGGAAGTGACCGGCGCCAAGGTCGACCTCAACCTGCTGCGCCGGCGCATCGGCATGGTGTTCCAGGGCATCAACCTCTATCCGCACAAGACCGCTCTGGGAAACGTGACCCTGGCGCTGCGCAAGGTGGCAGGCCTCGGAAAGGCCGAGGCCGAGCAGAAGGCGCGCCAGCATCTCGAACTGGTCGGGCTCGCGCACAAGGCCGACTCCTATCCGGCGCAACTATCGGGCGGTCAGCAGCAGCGCGTCGGCATTGCCCGCGCCATGGCGCTGGAGCCTCAGGTGATGCTTTTCGACGAGCCGACCTCGGCGCTGGACCCTGAGCTCGTGGGCGAGGTCCTGAACGTCATGGTCCGCACCAAGGAGATGGGCATGACCATGATCGTCGTGACGCATGAGATGCATTTCGCGCGCGACGTCGCCGACCGCGTCGTGTTCATGGATCATGGTGCGGTGCTGGCGGAAGGCACCCCGGAAGACATTCTGGTCTCGCCGCAACACCAGCGCATCCGCGACTTCGTCACGCGCTCCAGAGCCTGACAGCACGTCATGGACCAGATCGTCCGCTATTTCTTCGACTTCTCGCTGATGTCCGCCTATTGGCCGGATATCCTGCGCGGCTTCCTCATCACCATCGAAATGTCGATCCTGACGGTGCTGATCGGCGTGCCGCTCGGCCTCGCCATCGCGATCCTGCGGCTTTACGGCTTCAGGCCGCTGAACGCGCTGATCATCCTCTATATCGATTTCTTTCGCTCGATCCCGCAGCTCGTGCTGATCATGCTGGCCTATTTCGCGCTGCCCTCCTTCGGGTTGATGCTGGGGCCGTTCACCGCCACCGTCCTGGCGCTGGCGATCGTGCTCTCGGCCTTCTCCGAAGAGATCTTCTGGGCCGGCATCAATGCGGTCGCCAAGGGCCAATGGGAAGCCGGGCGCTCGACGGGCCTCGGCTTCAACCAGACGCTGGTCCATATCATCCTGCCGCAGGTCGTGCGTATCTCGATCCCGCCCCTGACCAACCGCGCGATCGGTATCAGCAAGGGCACGACGCTCGGCTCGGTCGTCGCGGTCCCCGAACTGCTCAATGTGACATCGAGCATTCAGTCGAACGTCGCCAATCCGACTGCCCTCACCGTTGGCGCGCTGCTGTTCCTCGCCCTGTTCCTGCCATTCGTGCGCTTCACGCGCTGGCTCGAACGCGCTTACGCTCATCCGAGGTCGTGATGGACGAACTCGTCACGACATTTCTCAATATCGACGTCCTCCGGGAAGTCTGGCCACTGCTCCTGCAGGGCTTCTGGATGACGCTGGCGCTCGCGGCGGTCGCCGTGCCGCTATCCGTCGCCTGCGGTGTCGCCATCGCGATGGCGCAGGATTCGCCCAGCAGGCTGCTGCGGATGCTGCTGGTCGCCTATGTCGACGTCATGCGGGCAATCCCGCCGCTGGTGCTGCTGATCTTCATTTTCTTCGGCCTGCCCTTCCTCGGGCTGAAGCTCAACGAGTTCACCGCGGCCGTGCTCGCACTGACCCTCAACGGGTCAAGCTACTTTGCCGAGATCTTCCGTGCCGGCATCGAGTCCGTGCCGAAGGGTCAGCGCGAAGCGGCGCGCTCCACCGGGCTGACCTGGCGCCAGAGCATGACCTATGTCGTGGTGCCGCAAGGCGCCCGCAATGTGCTGCCCGACCTGATCAGCAACACGGTCGAGCTGGTCAAACAGACCTCGATCGCCTCAGCCGTCGCCCTGCAGGAACTGCTGCGTTCCGCGCAGCTCGCCCAGGGCCTTCTGTACAACCCGACGCCGCTGGTTGCGGTCGCGATCGTTTATTTCCTGATGTTCTGGCCGTTCGTCCGGATGGTGTCGCGCCTGCAGCACAGGGCCGTCGCGCAGGCCGGATGAGCGCCGGCCCGCATCTGGACCAGCGGCGAGGTCATCCGTGTTTGCATCGGCCCTCCCGGACACCGCAACCCATTGTTCGGGCCGATGCATTAGACCGGGAACAGCCGCGTCAGGCGGTTGGGGCTGGTCTCCGCAAGGAGGATATCGCCGTTCGGCGCGAGCCACATGCCATGTGCACCGTTCAGCACCGGACGACAGCGGCCGAGCAGGGTCCCATCGGGGGCCAGCAGGCTGAGCGTGGGAATCGAGTCGCAGACATGGATGCGATCGGCGGCATCGACGACGACATCCTGCGGCCGCAGAAACCCATCCCAGACAGCGAGCAGATCGCCGGTGGCGGTGAAGGCCTGCACGCGGCTGTTCTCGCGATCGGCGACGAACGCAGATGCCATGTGGCGTCAGGAGCGCGCCGGGCGCCCTGCCGACGGAGCCCCAGCTCGACAGATGCCGCCCGGCGCGGTCGAAACGATGCACGAGCGCGTGGCCATAGCCATCCGCCACATAGAATCCTCCGTCCGGGGCAAAGGCGATATCGCTGGGATGATTGAACGGCGCGCCCGGCTGATGCGTCCCGCCGATCTGGCGCCGCACGGCGCCATCCCGGTCGCAGAACAGGATGCGGTGAGCATCACGATCGACAATGGCGATCACGCCATCGGGGCCTGCCGCAATCTTGTGCGCATCGACGCAGAGACCTTCGCCCCAGCTCGCGATCCGGCATCCCTCACGGTCGAGAACCACGACGCAGGGGCCGGGAGCGTCGACCGCGACGTCGGAGCGCAGCAGCACATAGGCGCGACCTTCGGCATCGTTCGTGACGTCGGTGATCTTTCCCGACGTTTGGGACAGATCGCCCCAAGGCCGCTCGACGCCAAAGCTCCGCTCGCCCAACCGGACGCGCAATTCCGTCTTCATCATCCCCTCGAGACTGCGGCGCAGCCGCGCCGGCTTGTGAATGGCGAGCCAGCCGCCAGAACCGGAGAACTGCAATGAGCGATTTCGATCTCGTCATTCGTGGCGGAACGACGGTGACCGCGTCCGACATCTCTGTTTGCGATGTCGGCGTCAAGGATGGGTTGATTGCCGCGATCGGCGCCGGTCTGCCTCGAGGCGACACCGATATCGATGCGAAGGGATTGCTGGTCCTTCCGGGCGGGGTCGACACGCATGTGCATCTCGACCAGCCCTTCTCGTCCGGCGCCGACATCGCCGACGATTTTGCGAGCGGGACAGCGTCAGCTGCGGCGGGCGGCACGACGACGATCGTCTGCCACGCGCCTCAGACGCGCGGCGGGTCGCTTGCCGAGGCGGTTGCGGCCTATGGCGCGAAAGCGAAGCAGGCGCGCATCGATCACGGTTTTCACCTGCTGATCAACGACCCGACGCCCGAGGTGCTCGAGCGGGAACTGCCGGCGCTGGTTGCAGCGGGGCATCGCTCCGTGAAGGTCTTCATGACCTATGAGAGCAATCGCCTCGCCGATGCGCAGATCCTGCAGGTGCTCGCGGCGGCGCGACATGCCGGAGCACTCGTCTGCGTGCATGCCGAACATCACGAACTGATCGGCTGGCTGACGCAGGCGCTGCTGGCGGCAGGGCTGAGCGCACCAAAGCATCTTGCCTGGGCGAAACCCATGGTGGTCGAACGCGAAGCGACCCACCGCATTCTGGCGCTGGCGGAGGCGCTCGACACCCCGGTCCAGGTCTTCCACGTCTCGGGCGCACAGTCCGGGGAGGAGGTGGCGCGCGCCCAGGCTCGCGGCCAGAAGGCCTGGGCGGAGACCTGCACGCAGTATCTCGTGCTCAGCGAATCCGACATGGACCGGCTGGGCTTCGAAGGCGCCAAGTTCATGATCTCGCCGGCGCTGCGGCCACCATCCGATCGCGAGGCGCTCTGGCAGCTCATCCGAGACGGCGTCATCGATATCGTCTCGTCCGATCACTCGCCGCTGCGTTTCGACGATCCGCGCGGCAAGAAGCAGCACGGCGAAACGGCCCCCTTCAACAAGATCCCGAACGGCGTTCCCGGCCTCGCAGCGCGCTTGCCGATTCTCTATTCCGAGGGGGTCGCCAAGGGGCGCATCGATCTGCGCACGTTCGTCTCGCTCGTTGCGACCAATCCGGCGCGCCGTTTCGGGCTTGCCCCGCGCAAGGGTTCCATCGCGATCGGCGCCGATGCCGATATCGTCGTCTTCGATCCGACCAAGCGCATGCGCCTGACCAACGCGCTGCAGCACCATGGCAGCGACTACACGCCCTATGAGGGGCTCGAGGTGCTCGGCTACCCCACTGCGACCTACCAGCGCGGCCAGTTGATCTTCGACGGCACCAATGTGCTTGCGCAGCCCGGAGCCGGACAGCTGATTGCGCGATCGGCCTATGCGGAAATCGCTCCCACCGGACGTTTCCCGACGCCGTTCAATCCATTTGGTTAGGCCCGGTTCTGGCAGACGCGCCGTTGTCTGTACGACAGGGGCCTCGCGATCAATTTCCCCCGCTGACGCCCGCAGCGCGGCGGACATCGTCGACCGCCTGCTTCACGGCCGCGCTCCGGTGAACAACCGTCCTTCCGGCCTCGATGAGCAGCTCGACCTGCTCGCGCGGCAGCGAGAGCCGCGTTTCGACGCGGTTCAGGTGGGACGCGACGTTCTGTTCCAGATCAGCGAATTCAAGGTGTTCGACCTTGAAATCCACCTTACGGCAGTCCCAGCCGTCAGCGCTGCCCCGGATCCGGCGCACGGTTTCCAACGGCAACCCGCAACGATAGCGGACCACCCGCTCCTTCCACCTTTCGACGGCAAAGTTCAAAGCGTCGAGACCATGGCGAGACGATGAGGTCATGCCGGTATCGATTGCCGCTTCGACCAGTGGCGCCAGCCAGGGGCCATTCATCGAAGCCCCCCAATCATCCGTCTGCCCGCGGCCAGCATCGGCAACGATGAACAGGAAATGGCGCAGCTTGACGGCCTGCTCCGCCGATAATGGTCCGTGCGGTGTCTTTGACGCGCTTCTTTCGAGGACGAAACCCGTTATGCCCAGATTGTCCGTCAGCCCGCCATCCATCAGCCGCACAAACTTGATGCCGTCTTCGGCATGATAGGAGTGCAATGCGTTGGCGTAGGCCGTCAGTCGCGTGGATGGGTTGGAGCCGCTCAGCGCCTCCTTCAACCAGGCGGGGCGGCTATAGCCGCAATCCTGTTTGGTGGCAGCCAGCACGACGGGCGCAAAGACGACAGGCACGGCGGCGGAGGCTGCCACCGCATCCGAAATCTTCAGCTTGTCGAGATCACTGCAGAGCGCCGCAAAGGTATCGTAGCTAAATAGAAAAGGCGTCCGATTGTAGATATCCGAAGCGCTGATCCAGACGGACGGTGCGTTCGCCCATTTGAAACGGGTAAAATCTGCCCCATCGAACAGATTATCGTTCAACCAGCGTGCAAAGGTATTTCGGTCATTGACGCCGCCAGCCACTGCCCGGGACAGGCTGAAGGGTGACGCCAGCGATGTTTCCATGCTCGCTTCTGCGTGCTGGAACAAGAAGCGATCATCGAAATCACGGTAATCGTCGCGGCCACGATAGCCGAAATAGGCCGCGGTAATGGCGCCGCCGGAGACCCCGGAAATCATCCGGACATTATCGACCATCGTGCGTCGATAAGGCTTCTCGTCGACGACGATATCGTCAAGCGCACGCAGGACGCCGTAGGAAAAGGCCGAAGCGCGAACGCCGCCTCCCGAGAAGGCGAGGCCAACGACCATCGAGCCGTCATCCCCGCGATCGGGGACGAATTCCGGCGACGGTGGCGGCGTCTTCTCCGCGTGACTATTGACGGGCCCGACATCCGCAGCCGAGCAGCCGCAGAGGATGAGCGTGGCCATCAGCCAGATGGCCTTCACGCCCTTCTCAGCAAGCAGCCTCATTCGCTCTCCGGCACCGTCGCACGATGACTGGTTACGTAACTGACATCCCGGCACATAGCCGATTCGGTCGAACCGCTCGATCAAATTGCAACCAGCAATCAGGTCCTGGCTCGGAATCCCGCCATTGACTGCGCCGGCATCCGACGCAGTTTCGTTCACTCATGAAGGCCGGACCGTCGCCGGTGCGACGGGCCGCCCCGATAGGGGTTGCGGTCTTGGCCCTCACGCACAGCAGCCACCCCAGCGGAGCGGCCGTGTACGAGACCAGATACTGCCAGGCGGCCCGCCCTTTGGCCCGCAGCTGCGCTCAGGCGTGCCCTATGGGCAGGGCCCCGTGAAACGGCGACCGCTCCTGTCCTGGAAGATGCAGTTGTTCGGGGTTGTCGCCCGGCCGACGACCGCACCGGTCACGCCACCAGCGAGGGCACCGATCGCGGCCCCCCGTCCGCCGCCCGCGATCCCACCAATGAGCGCACCGCCGCCAGCGCCAATTGCCGCGCCGCCAAGCGTGCGCTGCGACTGAGACTCAGGGTTGCACCCTGCGAGGAAGAGGCCGAGGCCGATAAAGCCGGCGAACGTGATCGAACGGATCATTATGGGGCTCCTTGTTCAAGAGTGCGCGCGAATGCGAACGCATCAATCTAGGCCAAGCAGCCGAACCTGCCATCGCCCTGCGTCCCAATCTATGTGCATGGCGTTTCTTGCCGCTCTGAACCGAAGGCTGAAAACCGCCGCTTGGCACGCGCCCTACGCGAGCCCGCTGCCCGCACTGGGGTCGCAACCGATTGGCCACGGATCATCGAAGCGGACCAAGCGGTCGGCGGCGCTTCGGGGCGCGGCCGGCCGATAGGCGGATGCATCCGTCGTGAAGTGGGCGTGGCCCCATCCGGCAAGCTGCTTCCTGATGATCGCAACGAGCCGCCGGTCCGCCACGGCTACCAGCCCCGGAATATCAACTTCGACTTAATCGGCCCGCCCAACAGGATTTGAACCTGCGCCCTCTCCAGTTCGGCCTTCGATCAAACGCCTGTTACCGAGCGTCCGGCAATCAGCTATCCACCATCCACGGATTGCGCCCGTAGCTCAGCTGGAAAGAGCGTTGCCCTCCGAAGCTGGATTTGAGTTTGCCGAGCGCTAGATAAATCCCTTAATTTCCAAAAGCTTCGCCTCAAAAATCCGACGCGAGTCGTGATCATGACCGCCGTCGGCACGACCACGGCACGCTCGGCTTATGGCCGCTGCTCAGCTTTGTTCTCCCGCGCGCAGGACGTGCTTCCAATGAGCCACCAGAGACACTGTCTTCGTCATCGACGGGAGCCCTTCTAAAGCGACGATTGCTGCCGATGCCCCCCGCTGTGCAGCGTCATCTCTCTAGTCCGCCTGCCGCAGATAAATGGTCAACGAGCCGCCCCGTTCGTTTATATCACCCCGCCCGAATGCCCGAGGACTTCAGGCGCGGCCGACCGTCCTTGAATGATATCCTGTCCTCGAATCAACGAAGCAGGCGCGAGGAGTCTCTACCTTGAACAGCATTCCCGGCGGACGCTTTGTCGTGCTCGACTTCGAGACGACCGGCCTCAGCCCAGCCTTGGGGGCTCGTGTGATTGAAGTATCAGCCCGCGAAGTGCTGGATGGTCGAGCGGGCCACGAGTTACTCACCTTTGTCGACCCAGGCGTTCGCGTGCCCCAGGAGATCACTCAGATCACCGGAATAACCACTGCGATGCTGATCGGAGCACCGACCTCGGCCATAGCCATGCGTCAGCTGGCGTCCTTCATTGGATCGTCGCCCGTCGTTTGCCACAACGCGGGCTTCGATCGAAAATTCTACGAGCATGAGGCGAGCGAATTCCTTGAGGGGCGGCCCGTTCGCACTCTTTGCACTCTGCTGTTGGCTCGGCGCATGTTTCCGGGCCGGAAGAGTTATCGATTGGGCGGCCTCATCGAAGAGATGGGCATTTCGTTCCCTGGACGGCTCCATCGAGCGAGTGCAGATACGTTCGTGACCGCGCACCTATTCGATCGCATCTGCGCAGACGCACGCTCTCTTTGTCGCGCCGAGCATTTCGATGACGACGTGCTGCACCGGCTGCAGCGTGTCCCGGCTGCGCGAGCGCGTGACTGGCTGGCGGCGTTAGGTAGCCCTGACGCAAAATCGCACCGCAAATTTGGATTAGCCGGTGCTGTCGCGCAGAACATCAGCTCGGTGAACTAACCCAAAATGAGTTGTTGCTTCTGAACCATCGTCGGCTTCGATTCCGCATGGACAGAAAGGACGACATCCCCTGGTACTGTCTGGGCCATTCAATCCGACGCAGGGGCCGGCACTCCTCGTCCGATCCACAGTTGGCGAGTTTTGACCAGGCGCCGGGGTTCATTGCCGCTTAGAGGGCGTGCTGCGAAATCTGCTTCGCCGCGCTCGACCAGCCCACGATCGTGCCCAACCTGACCAGTATTCGGCCGTAGATCGAGGCGCCTCGTCGTTGATCTCCGGCTGGGCGGTGGCGTTCAGCGTGCCGCTCGCTCGAAGATCGGCATGTTCGACGATGCTGCCACGTCCGTCCGCACTGGCAGGTATAGCCTAGGTTGGTCGGGCCGCGATCAGGTCTGCCATGCGCTCGGCCATCATGATCACCGGCAGGTTCAGGTTCGCGCGTGGCGCGGTGGGCATGATCGAGGCATCGACGACGCTGAGGCCGCCCACGCCATGCACCCGCCCCGTGGCGCCGTCCACGACCGCGTCGGGGTCGACCGCAGCGCCCATGCGGCAGGTTCCGCAGCAGTGCCATTGGCCGAAGGCATGTGCCTTGACGTAGGCCTCGAGGATGTTGGGCTCGTTCAGCAGCGATTGCAAGCTGATGCCGCTTGAGACGGCGCGCTGGAAGAACAGCTTTCGCAGCGGCGGCAGAGCATCGATGGCGAGCGCAATCGGCGCGGTGATCAGGTAGTTGCGCACGGTCTGGCGGCCCAGCGACTTGGCAAAGCCGCTATAGCTCGAGGCGCCCGGCATCTCGACGAGATCGGCAAGGGGCCGCGTGGCAAAGAGCCTTGCAATAAGGTGGACAGCCGCGCCCATGCGCTGGAGATCGCGATGGTCGGAGAGATAATTGAAGTCCGCTGTCGGCTCCTTGCGCGGATCCGACGATGCCAGCCGCACCTCGCCGCGCGAATGAGCCTTATTGATCCAGGAGATGATTGTGCCGATCCGCGGTCCCAGCGGATGCCAGGCGGATTTGGCGGCGACCATCAGGAACATGTCGGACGGCCCGCACTCCTCGACGCCGGAACTGTAGCGCATGCCGACATGGATATGGCGGCGCGTCGAGTTGCCGAGCCGCGCCGCTGGCTTGATGTAGCCCGAGAGCGAGATGCCGGGGTGCTCCTGCAGATTGGCGCCCACGCCCTGCAGATTGGCCCGGACCTCGATGCCGAGCGAGCGCAGATGCCCGCCTGGGCCGATGCCGGAGCGCATCAGCAGGGCCGGCGAGTGCATGCTGCCGGAGGACACCACGACCTCGCGGGCCGCCAGCCTTTCCTGGCCCTTGCCCCTTGCGATGTCGACGCCGACGACCTGATTGCCCTCCATCGCCAGAGTGAGCACCTGAGTGTTGGTCATGATCGTGAGATTGGGCCGTCGCCGGGTCGCGGCGTCGAGATAGGCCATGGCGGTCGACACGCGATGCTGCCCGTTGTTTGACAGCGTTATAGCAAAATGCCCGTCGCCGAAGGCACCGTTCTGGTCCTTGATGTCTGGTAAACCCTGCGCTTCCATGGCGGCCTCGGCGGCAATGGAGAAGGCCGGCCAGCGCTCATGCGGGATGCGGTGGATCGGGATCGGCCCGCTCTTGCCGTGCAGCGGTCCCGAATAGTCCAGATCCGTCTCAGCCTTGATGAAATAGGGTAGCACGGCGTCCCAGTCCCAGCCCTCGGCGCCGGCCTGACCCCATTCGTTGTAGTCGTCGGGCGTGCCGCGATTGGCGATCTGGCCGTTGATGCTGGAGCCACCGCCGATCAGCATCGGTTGCTCGTAGCGCTTTGCGGGCGGACGGTTGGCCACATTGTGAAGATGCGGCTGAGTCTGCACCAGCAGGTCCGGCCAGTGGTTCTGCGGGTCGAACGCGGCCTTGCCGGGATAAGTGTCGAGGATCGCCGCACCTTCCTCCCCGGGCTTGAGGTCGCGCCCGGCCTCGATCAGCAGGACCTTTCTCGATAGGTCGGCGGAGAGGCGATTGGCCAGGACGCAGCCGGCCGAACCGCCGCCCACGATGATGATATCCCACATGGTGAGGCTCACGATGCTTGCAGAGGCAGGGAAAGGCGGATCAGGCGGAGAGGCCGAGGGCAGCGAAGGCAGCCGCCCCGGCCTCGGCCACCTGCTGGTCCTGAGCGGTCGAGCCAGAGCTGACGCCGATCGCGCCGACCACCTGTGTCCCGGCTCGCAGCGGCATGCCGCCGGCGAGCGTGGTAAAGCGGCCGCCATGCATGTTCTGGATGCCGAAGCCGGGTTCACCCGGTAGGGTCTTGGGCCCGATCGCCCGGGTCTCGACCAGGGTGCCGGCCGCAGTGAAGGCCTTTGCCAGCGCGATCTCGATCGAGGTGAATTTCGCCCCGTCCATTCGGCGGAAGGCCACCAGGTGGCCAGCGGCATCGACGATCGCGATGTTCTGCGGCACGCCGATCTGCGCCGCTTCCCTGGCTGCGGCAGTGATGACGGCCTCAGCCTCGTCGCAGCCGATATTGGAGATGGTATGCATGTCTCAGCCCTTGACCGAACCCTTGGTCAGGCCGGACACGATGAGGCGGCTGAGCAGGGCGAATGCGATGAGGATGGGGAGAATGGCGAGCGTCGCGGAGGCTGTCAGAGGACCCCATTCGCGCCCGAAATAGCCGATGAAATTGTAGATCGCCGGCTGGATCGGCCGCAGGTCCGGCGTGTCGATCATCACCGAGCCGGCCACGAATTCGTTCCAGCAGGCGACGAAGGTCAGCACCCCGGCCGCGCCCAGTGCGGGCCGCGTCAGGGGCAGCATCACGCGCGTCAGGATCTGGAAATGCGTGGCGCCGTCTATGATCGCGGCCTCATCGAGTTCGCGCGGGATGGCTTCCAGCGAGCCCTTGATGATCCAAATCGCCATCGGCAGCTGGTAGGCGGTGTAGATCACCGGCAGCGTGAACCAGGAATTGGTCAGGCCCAGCCGGGTGAAATACAGATAGTTCGGGATCAGCAGGGCGGCCGCGCCGAGCGACAGCGGAATGCTGGCGACGACGAGCATGAACAGCGCCCGGCGCAGTGGGAAATCGAAGCGGTCGAAGGCATAGGCGGCAGGCAGCGCGAGCAGCAGCACGCTCGCCACCGTGACCACGCAATAGAACACGCTCATACGCATATTGCCGAGAAAGCCGCTGTCGACGACGCGCTGGTAGTTCTCGGCCGTCGGTATGAAATCAAACAGCACCGGAGGCGTCCTGAACAGGTCCGGTTGCGACTTGAGCGAGGTGAGCACGCCCCAGAACAGGGGCAGCAAATTGAGGCCGGCCAGCACCAGGAAGAGGGCGGCGATGACGAAGCCGAGCGGGCCGGGCAGGATCGCGCGGGCTCCGACCGGCTGGGCATTCTGCGCTGGGACGGGCCTGGGATGAGCGGCGGAAGAGGCAGCGCTCATCACGTCTTCCACTTCGCGAGCCTGACATAGGCCAGGACGAGCAGGATATTGCCGGCAAACATCACCAGGGCGAGCGCCGTGGCCGAGCCGAGGTCAAAACTCACGAAGGCGCGGTCGAACACCTCGATCGGCAGGATTCGTGTCGCATCGCCCGGTCCGCCGCCGGTCAGGACGAGCGGTGTCTCGACGGTATTGAGGTTGGACAGGGTCAGCACGATCGTGACCAGCAACAGCGGAGTCTTCAAGAGCGGCAGCACGATCAGCCAGAAGATCTGCCAAGGATTGGCGCCATCGATCTTGGCGGCTTCCTCGTAATCGTCGGGAATGCCCTTGAGCCCCGCGAGCAGGATGATCACGGCATAGCCAACCCGCTTCCACACCGAGACGCCAATCAGCAAGGCCATGGCGCTGCCGGGGCTGTTGAGGAGCTGCACGTCGGGGATGCCCGCCATCCGGATCAGCGATCCCACCAGCCCGATATCGCTGACGAAGACCCAGCGGAACAGCAGCGTCGCCACCACCGTCGAGATGATCCAGGGGAGGATGACGATCATCTGGACGACGAAGCCGAGCCGCTGGCCGAGTCGGTTGATCCAGACGGCGAGAGCAAGCGCGATGACCAGTGTCAGCGCGACGGCGGCGCAGGTGAACAGCGCGCTGCGCTCGAACGTGGCGGCGAGCACTGGATCGTCGAGCAGCCGTGCATAGTTTTCCAGGCCCGCGAAATCCGTCGGCGCGCCATACTGGATGCGGAACAGGCTGAACCAGAAGCCGTAGAGGACCGGCGAGAACAGCACCAGCATGAGCAGGGCCATCGCAGGCAGCACGTAATTGACGCCGGCGAGGCGCGAATACATCGTCATCGAGAGCGATCCCTGATCGAAGGCGGAGCCGGATTCGACTCCGCCTGGCTCACGTCAGCGATTGTTCTGACGGTTGAAGCGGGTTTCTGCCTCTTCGAGGGCCGCCTTGACGGCGACGCCTTCGACGATGATGCGTTGCGTCGCCTTGTTCAGCGCCTGCCGGTAGCCGCCGACATTGAACTCAATCGGAGTGAGCCAGCCATATTTGCTCGCCCCCTCGGCGGCGACGCGGATATAGCCGTTGCCCGGCTGGTCGACGAAGGGGGCGACCGCCTTCGCCGTTGATGCCATCAGGGGCGACTGCCCGCCGACGGTGACCCAGATCTTCTCGGCTTCCGCGCCCAACAGGTAGTCTACGAACTTGCCGGCCTCCTCCTTCTGCGTGCCCTTTGACCAGACGCCGACGGCCCAACCGGCCATGACAGCCGGCGAATGGGCGGACTTGCCGTTGCCCGGCCAAAGCATCAGGCCGACATTCTCCTTGCCGAGCTTGGCCTGCAACGTCGAGACGCGCACGCTCGGGCCCTGGATCATGGCGACGCGGTCGGAGGAGAACTGTTCGAAGAGGTCGTCGACCGTCCAGGTCGCCGATTGGGGCGGCGAGACATTGTATTTCTTGACCAGGTCGGTCGCGAAGGTCATGGCGGCGACGCCCGCGGGGCTGGCGAAATTGGCTTTTCCGTCCGGCTTGAACAGCGTCTCGCCCTCTCCGAGAAGATAGGGGATCATCATGTGCGGGTCGGCCTGCTGCTCGCTGAAGCCCTGGGCATAGCCATAGCGCGTCACCTGGCCTCCGGCGTTCTTCACCGTCAGCTTCTCGGCGGCGGCGCGGAAGTCATCCCAGGTCTTGATCGAAGCCGGGTCAATGCCGGCAGCCTTCATCAGATCCGCGCGGTAGACGATCGAGATGTAGTTCGGCGAGGCGAACAAGGCATATTGTTTGTCGCCCTTCTTGGTCAGGTCCCAATAGGCGCTGGCATGGTCCTTGACCTGGTCTGCCGGCCATTTTTTGATGAACAGCTCGTTGAGGTCGGCCAGCGATCCGGAGCCGATCGCGTCGCCAAGGAAATCGGTCACCACCCAACTGATGTCGGGCGCGTTGCCGGCGCGATGGGCCGCCAGGAACTTCGGTGTCATCTGATCCCAGACCTGCGTCTCCACGACGATCTTCGTGCCGGGATTGGCGGCCTCGTAATTCTTGATGATCTGCGCCAGGGCCACCTCGCGCGGCGTCGTCCCTGTGGCGCTCAGGAACGTCCACATTCGGATCGTCTTGGTCTGCGCCAAGACCGGAGCCTGTGGAACAAGCGCGCCTGCAGCCACGAAACCGAGCGCCGCCAGGCCATTTAGAACGTGACGTCTCTTCATGTTCATTTCCTCCCCATGAAAAAGCGGCCGATTAGGTTCGGCTCTGTGCGAGTTCTTCGATCAGATTGCGGGCCTTGAGATCAGCCAGCGCGTCCTTGAGCGAGCGGCCCAGATGGGCGCGCACCGCCTTCGCGTAGTCGTTGGGATTGCGGTCGCGCAGCGCTTTGATGATGGCGCGGTGCTCGACGGCTTCCGAGGCATGGCGCGTGCGCCAGGATTCGATGCCGCGCTGGATCCAGGCGTTCAGCACCTGCATCTGGATTCCGCGATAGGTCGAGAGCAGCAGGTCGTTGCCGCTGAACTCGACGATCTTGTGATGGAAGCTCGCGTTCTGCTCATGTCGATTCTTGTGCGAGATCTCCTGCGGATCGACTTCGAGGCGGCGCTGGACCTCCTCGATCGCGTCGACAGCCGTGATGTCGAGGCTGCCTTCGTTCAGGCGTCCGATCATCAGTTCGCCGGCCATCAGCTCGATTGCGAGCCGCACCTGCCAGAGGTCGAGAACCTGCTTCGCGTCGGGGTCGCGGATGTGATAGCCGCGCCGCTGGATGACCTCGATGAAGCCCTCCGCCGCCAGTCGCATCAGGGCCTCGCGCACCGGAGTCAGGCTGACATTGAAATGCTCGGCGAGCTTTTCCGGATAGAGCCGCGTGCCCCGCTCGAAGTAGCCGAAGACGATCATGTCGAGCAGCGTGCGCCGCAAGGTCTCGGCGAGCGTCTCGCCGGGCTTGCCGACGAGTTCGCCCATGTCTCCGGGGCTACGCACTGATATGGATGACATCGCCCCGCTCCGCGTTGGTCTCGAGGCCGTTCACGACGTAACGGGCAAGGCGTGCTAGATCCGGCTCGCCCCCGTGACCCGGGAAATCCTGAGCGACGAGTTGCCCGGCTTCCGTGACGAGTGGGCGCACCGCCATGTTGTCGCGCAGCGGGTTCAGCAGCCGGTTTGCCTCATAGCCATGGACGGCTGGCGCCGCCCGGCAGGTATGCACTGCCGCCGAGACGGCGACGCAGCTGCCGACGCCATGCGGTGCCATCAGGATGCCGGAGCGCGCACAGAGCGCGCCGATCGCCATCAGACCCGACACGCCACCCGCGCGTGAAATATTTGGCTGCAGGAAATCGACCGCATCGGCAGCGACCAGTTTGGCGTGAGCGGCGAGCGTAAAATCGTTCTCGCCCGCTGCTACCGGCACGGGCGAAGCCCTGCGCACCTCGGCGAGGGCCTGGGGATCATCAGGCGGCACCGGCTCCTCGAACCAGCCGATATTGTAGGGAGCGAGCGCCTTGGCGACCGCGATCGCCGTAGGCACGTCATAGGCGCAATTCGCATCGAGATAGAGCGCCTTATCAGACCCCATTTCGCCGCGCACGGCAGCGATATGATCGATATCGATCGCGAGGCCGCGGCCGACCTTGAGCTTGATGGCGGTGTAGCCCTGATCGAGATAGGCCCGCGCGGCGCGCGCCGACTTGTCGGGATGATCCTGGAAGCCGACGGGGCTGACATAGGTCGCGACCGGGCCCGGCGAGCCGCCCAGCAGCGTCGCGAGCGGCAGGCCGGCGGCCCGCGCCTTGAGATCCCACAAGGCGATGTCGACGCCGCTCAGAGCTTCGATGGCGGGTCCGCGCGTGCTGCCCATCGCCGTGAAATAGCGCTCGAGGTCCCCGAGCATCTCGTTGGGATCGCCGATCTCGGCGCCGATCAGCACCGGCGCGATGACACCGTTGATGATCGCAGTCGCCGCGCCGGCATGGGGCAGGCCAAAAGCCTCGCCATAGCCGATGGCGCCGTCATTGCTCTCGACGATGACCAGCGTCGAAACCTGGCCGGTGCGGGGAATCCGCCGAAAGTGAGCGGCCGGAGCGAGCAGTTCTGCGGGCACCTTCTCGATGCCGCCGAACACATCCGCGAACCGTGCTTCGAGCTGGATCGCCTTGAGTCGAGAAATCTTCAACGTCGCGCCTCCGATATTATAAATTATAATTTATTTTTTTTGGCGCGCCGTCAAGATGGAGTGGCCGACAAGATCGTCGCCTGCGACATGAAACTTGGCCAGGGAGCGTGCCCTCTCGTTTAGTGAGCGGCCGAGCGTATCGTCCATACGCTTCGCGCCTGGGCACTCCGGCCGATGAAGCGCATTTCGTTGGCGCGGATGAAAAGGGCTGATTTGGAGAGTGACTGGCACTCACGTCTTTTCGACAATCCGGGGAAGCAAGTCCTAAGCGCTCGCGGCATCACGGCCGCTGGGCTGGCGCCCTGCTCGATGCGCCGGATGACGGAATCATTCCAGCGGCGCCTAAGAGAGCATTGCCGACGCAGGGCAGCGGCAAGAGCTAGCCCATGGCCTTCTCCGCCGAAGGTGCGCCGCGCCTCTGCGCATGTCTGGCAACAGGCGATGAGCGGCGGCTTCGCGAGGGCGGCTTAAAATCCAGCCCCAACCGCGGCCACCCGACACGATACGAACTGGAGAGCTCTGCCAACCGGCCTTCGCCGCCTCGATCAAACGCCTGTTGCCGAGCGTCCGGCAATCAGCTATCCACCATCCACGGATTGCGCCCGTAGCTCAGCTGGATAGAGCGTTGCCCTCCGAAGGCAAAGGTCACACGTTCGAATCGTGTCGGGCGCGCCATTTTAAGATAGCCTTTGTTTTCAAGGGCTTATGCTTTGGAATCCCCTCCTCAGAGACCATCAGAATCCCTGTCTGTCGCAGCATTTGTCACAGCTGTCACAGGGTGCTTATGGCTACGATCCGCAAGAGAGGTTCCAGTTGGCAAGCTCAGGTTAGGCGCGAGGGCAGCCCTCCCGTCTCCAAGAGTTTCACCACGAAGGCTGCTGCGTCCGCATGGGCGAGAGGCCTTGAGGCTCAGATAGACACAGCCCACCTATCACCTTCGATCCGTGATCTCCGCACGATAATCGTTGCGCACCTCCTTGAGCGATATGACGAGGAGGTCAGCCCTTCCAAGCGTGGTGCTCGCTACGAGAGGGCGCGTATCAAGTTCATGCTCACGCACAAGGTCGCTGAGGAGCGCCTAGGAGGAGTCTCAGGGGTTTCCGTGGCCCGCACAGGGCAAGCCTGCCACCGTGCGCCGCGAGCTTGTCATTCTGCGGCATGTGTTCGAGTTCGCCATCAAGGAGTGGAGCATTCCGCTCCCTAGCAATCCCGTGCGAGCCATCAAGATACCCAAGGACTCTGAGGCCAGAGACAGAAGGCTTCATGAGGGCGAACTGGCCAAGCTGTTCGGCGCGATAGGCCCAAGGACCGCATGGTATCTAAAGCCCTTCATCGTCCTCGCCATCGAGACAGGCATGACGCGCGGAGGGCTTGTGTCTCTCCAGGGGGCTCATGTGGACCTCATGAAGCACACATTGGTGTAGCCATGATGCTCTTCATCACAGCGTCGGACTGGTCCGGCTTCATGAGAACGGTGACGATATAGTGAAAGATGAAGGAGGGAGCGAACGACGCGCCGCAGATCAAAATAGACTTGCCTATCTTCTGAAGGAGGCCGTCAGGACGGCTGCAATGAACGAATAGACCGGATGCTCAAGTCTCAGCAGATTCGCCAGCGCAAAGGCGAGCGTGCCTGCGAGGACGACTCGCAGGGCGAGCAGAATTCCGGCGAGCTCCGTTTGATGTTTCACGTCGCCTGAAACGCCTCATCTGGTCGGCAGACTAGCCGGTAGCACGTCGACACGCCACGAGACCGCGGCCGATCGAGCCGATTGCACCCCCGGAACCGTCACCACCATCGAGGCGCGACCGTACCTGCCGTTTGACGGCTCGTTCCAAGCCAGGGTTTGACTGACCTGCAGGCTTTGACGTCCAGATACAGCAAGGCGTACGGTGATGATCGATGGCCGAGACATGATCGCGGCGCCATACCGTGTCCACATCCGCCGCGCCAACCAAGCTTTACCAGTCGAGTAGCCGGGAGGCCGTCACAGTCCGGCTTGATGCGGTGCCCGTCCCATGGCTCCACTGGACGCGCAGCACAGCGGAGAACCTGAATAGGGTGCCATGACAATTTGAGGGCTCAGCAATGAAGGATGCGATCGGAGACGACGGTGAACGGCATCCCGTTCAGCCGGGTGGACAGGGCGACGATGCGTGCTTTGCTCTTTCCGGAGAGCTGCCTCCCGCGCAGAAGCGCCCAAACCTGTGCATCGTCAGCCCCCACCATATCGAGCCGGCTTGAATGTCCGCGGCCATCAATACGTTCCTGGTTGTGCTCGCAGCCATCTTTCCCGTGGTCAATCCGCCGGGGTCAGCACTCGTTTTCCTAGGATTGACACGCGGCGCAGTGCCCGACACCCGGCGCATCCTCGCGCGGCGTATCGCGGTGAATTCGCTCTTCGTCCTGATGGGAGCGTTCCTTTTGGGCGCGCTCATCCTGCAGTTTTACGGAATTTCGATCCCCATCCTGCGCGTGGCGGGCGGGCTGATCGTAGCGGTATCCGGATGGAAGCTGCTCAACGAAGGCAGCCAGAAGGATTTCGACGCGCATGCGGACGATGTGTCGCGCGCCAACCTCCTGACGCAGGCCTTCTATCCGCTGACCCTGCCACTGACCACCGGTCCTGGCACGATCGCTGTCACGATCAGTATCGGCCTTTCACGCGCAACGTTCACGGCGTCCTCTGGCGCGGTCGTTTTCGTTCTCGCCAGCCTCCTTGCCATCGCCGTAATCGCCCTGAGCATCTGGCTCTGCTTTACCTATGCCGTTCGCGTGCAAAAGCTTCTCGGGCAAGGCGGCACCGAAATCGCTGTTCGCCTTTCGGCGTTCATTCTGTTCTGCCTGGGCGTACAGATCCTGTGGTCAGGAGCGAGCGAATTGCTGAGCTCTCTCCTGCATGGACCGGTCGGCGCAGCCTCAGCCATGGCGACCTGATTCCAGGAGATGCCTGAGGCGAACGAACGGCATCTCCTCGCGCGCCGGTAGCAAACCGTACCGGCGATGAATGGCACTTCCCTGTCACGAGCCTGAGGACCATCACTGGAAGCAGGGGGCCGGAGCGCAGTGTTCTCCCACGCGACCTCGGCGTTCAAGCTCCACGACCGCCGTTCTGACGTGAGATCGCCAACTTGCCGGCCCCGTGTTTTTCTCGGATACTATTATCGCATGAAATGAGTTGAAAGATCGCGCGATGAGAGCTGCTCTGGTTGTTTCCAGCCTTATTCTATTGACCAGTGTTGCAGGCTGCACGCCGCGCGAGGAATTTGCCTCACCCGCCGTTGTATCCACCGCAGCGCCCCGTGCCTCGGCCGAGCGCAGCTATCTCGACGTGGGCCCCGCTCCCGGCCGAGGCGGCCCGGCCTATCTCCAGGCGAACACGGCAAGCGGACCACGGCAAACGGACTTCTTTGGCAACGACGTGCTGCCCCGCGCACCATAGGTGCCTTGGTAATTTCAAACCCGGCCCGAGCCTTTGGCAAGGGCAGGTGCCTGGCCCGGCGACATCGATTGCCCGGCCTGATCGCCAGCGTGTGCCGGCGGCCCAAAGTAGCCCCCAATGCCGGATGCGCGCGTCGAGACGCCGATGGGGAGGGCACAGCGGACGGTTGGCTCGGCGTTCCCTGACGAATGCGCGGACGGCATCGGGGCCTCGATCCTGCTGGCCGCTACTGGACGGCTGCAGCAGTGGCCCCCTCTCCGCGGAACACGGCCTCGATGACATCGCCCGGCTCGACCTCGGTGTCCTCGGTGGAGGGCAAGCGCTGCCATTGCTGGCCAGCCTTACGGACGATGACGACCTCYGAGCGAAGGTCGTTGCCTGCAGCTGGCATGGAGCTCACATTGCCGAGGGGGCGGAGCTTTTCGCTGATCGCCTGAATTCTCACGCTGAGATCCGCCAGGCGTAGATTGGAGTCCCTCAGCTCGCGCAACAGAGTGATCCGCCGCTGATTGGCGACGCGCTCGAGTTGGCGACCATATTCTTCGACCTGAAGCCGCGTCCGCATCAACTGAGCGGTGGTTTCCAGGCGGCGCGATGACGATAGGAGCAGCGCGCGTCGGCTCTCGCTGATACGCTGGCTCACGAGGGCGCCGCTTCCAAACAGCTTATTGACCCGCTCAAGCTCCTGGGAATCGGCCTGCACTCCCTTTTCCTCTTCCTGCTCGCGCTGGATCAGCACCGTGACCTGTTCGCCTGCCTCCTTTACGGCGCGCTCCAGAAAACTCCGCTCGTCGCGGAAATCGGCCAGCGAGATCTTGAGCGATTCCGCCTCGCTCTGGGCAACGCCCGAGGCCACGATCGTGGGCAGGGGCGAACTCCTCGGCGGGCGCAGATCAAAGGTCTCCTGATCATCCAATTCAGCGCGGACGCGCAGCGCGTGGAAATACTCCTTCAGATACTCGGTCCAGAGCGAGTCGTGATCGCGCCTCATATCAACAGGATCCGGGCCGAGCTGCCCGGCACGAGAGCGAAGAAGGCTGTATCCGCCGGCAACGGTAATGGCTTGCCGGACCGTCATGGTCGGCCGATAGGCCTGCTGGCCGGGGGTGAGCACGTCGCCGGCGACATAGATCGGCCGGTATTCGGCGACCCAGGTGGTCACGTCGCCCGGCCTGACGACCTGGACCTGTTCGCGGCCATCTGGAGCGCGAAATCGGAAGACCTTGGTCGGCATCAGGGCCTCCATCCGGCTCTGGAACTCCGCCGGGGTGAGGCCTGCGACGACGACCGACCCGACAGCCGGCAATGCGATCGTGCCGTCGAGCTGGACCGTCGCGCGCTGACGCTGATCCGGCAGGCCGGCCAGGGCCATTTCGATGGTATCGCCCGGAGCGAGCCGGTACGGAGCGCCGGCATGGGCTCCGCCACCCAGGCAGGCTGCCAGCAGGACACCTGATGCGAGCCTGCCGAGGCTGGAACGCTTGACTGCAAACAGGGTCATTTCACTGGCCTCTCGCGTGCTGTCCGGCAGGGGCGACCTCGTCGGGCCAATCCAGGCGCGAGACGAAATCGAAGACGGGGCCGCCTGCCTGCCCCCAGTTGCTCGACCAGATGATCTGCGACCCATCGGGTGACGGCGAAGCGTGGGTCTCGCTCCAGTAGTCATGGGGCGCGTTTCTGGTCTGTGCGATCCGCCGGAACTCGCCGCTGCCGTCGATCTTGAGTGCCAGGATTTCCTGCGCGAACGGCGCCCACCCCCCGTGGCGACCGACCTCGTCCGGCATTCCGGAATAGCTTAGGAAAACCCAACCGGGCCGTCGCATCGCCAGGGAAGCGTGCTGAGCCTCGCCATAGCGGGTCAAGGCGGTGACGACACCATCATCGAGACGCCGCTTGATGACCTGGAACTGATCGGGAGGCGCCTTGCTGATGCCGACATAGACCTCGCGGCCGTCCGCATCCACCGTCATGTCACCATGACCGGGCCGGTGGTTTTCGGTCCAGCTCTGCACCAGTGCCCCTTCGAGCGTGAAAATGAAGGTCTGGTTGGTCTCGTCCGGCAAGCTCTGGAGGCAATAGACATGCACGCCCAAGGGAGAGATGGAGCAGGCATTGCTCTGGCCTGGGAGCTTGGCGAGCGCGATGTCGGGAAACTTCGTCCGGGTCGTCAGGTCGTAGGCGAAGGCAACCAGTGCCCCACTCTCCGAAAGTGCCCGCACGACGATACGGCGACCGTCCCAGGACGGGTTTCCCTTGTAGGGGCCGAATTGAAGGTTGCGATGATGGTCTGCGGTGTAGACCACGCGCTCGAGATTGGTCCGCGGCGCCCAGAACGAAACAGTCTGCCCCCCAACGCAGATCATCAGCTCCGGATTGCGTGGGTGCCATTCGCATTCGCCGCTCCGGGTGCGCCGGAAGAGCGGCGCATAGCTGCGACCATCAAGAAAGCACAAGCCGTTGCAGCCATTGACGATGACGAGGAGGCTCTGATCCGCGTTCCAGGCCTGGGCGCTCGAATAACGATGGCTGCAGTGGCCGGGGCCGCACACGATGCCCGAGCCCAGTGGCCCCGGCCGGGTCACCCGCGTGAATGCCACGCCGAAGGCCGGGTCCGATGCAGGCTGCAGATATCCGGGCAGCGGCATGTCCACCGGCGCGACCAGCTGCGCGGCAGAGAGGTCGTCGGCTGCGGCCGCGGGCCAGAATGCCGGCACGAGCGCGGCGGCCAGGAACGCCCCAAGCCATGATCTCGGAAGAACCGACCTCATGTGATGAAGTCCTTCTGGCGGCGAACCTGCCCCGCCGCCACGCGGGTGAGCCACCACGCGATCGTCCGTTCCAGGCCCTCGCGCAGACTCGTGCGCGGTCGCCAGCCGGTTTCGCGCTCGAAGCGGGAGCAGTCGGCCAGCAGTGCCCGCACCTCGGAATTGACCGGCCGCATCCGCGTCTCGTCGCGCAGAACCGGCTTTTGGCACGCGCTCAGTTCGCGGATCAGTTCGATCAGGTCCGCAACGGTCACCGCCCGCTGACTGCCCGCGTTATAAGCGTGTCCGTAATCGACCGCGACCGCGCTGCCTGCGGCCATGAACGCCGCGACGGTGTCCTCGACGAAGGTCAGGTCCCTGATCGGCGTGGTGTCGCCCACCATGATGGCCGTGCAGGCCGGATCGAGCGCCTGGCGAATGATGGTGGGGATGATTGCCCGCTCGCTTTGACGCGGTCCAAACGTGTTGAACGGCCTGAGTGTCACGACCGGAAGCCCGAACGACCGCGCAAAGGCCTCGGCCATCATATCGGCGCCGATCTTGGACGCCGAATAGGGCGACTGGCCCTGGAGTGGATGGGTTTCGCTGATCGGCATCGTCAGCGCCGTGCCATAGACCTCGCTGGTCGAGGTGTGGACGATCCTCTCCGTGCCATGCTGGCGCGCCGCTTCGAGCACGTTCAGCGTCCCCAACACGTTGGTCTCCACATAGGACTGGGCAGCCAAGTAGGAATGGGGAATGGCGATCAGAGCGGCGAGGTGGAAAACGATCTCCTGGCCCTGCACGATTCGCCCGATGAACGCGGCGTCGCGAACGTCCCCCCGCACGAGATTCAGCTGATTGCGGGTGGCCTCTGGAACATCGTCGAGCCAGCCATGGCTGTCGAAGGAGTTGTAGAGGGCAAGGGCCGTGACCTTGGCGCCGTCGCGCACCAGCGCCTCGGTCAGATGGGACCCGATGAAACCATCGGCTCCGGTCACCAGCACGCGCATGCCGCTGTAGCTCATTGAGCTGCTCCCTCGGACTTGGTTGCTTCACGGGTTTCGGCAACACCTGGCCGGCCTGTCCGCTGAGCGGGCACGGCCTGCGACGGGACCCAGCCGAAGACGGCCAGAACGCCCCTCATGAGCCACCCAATGTCGCCGACGACGCTGTGATGGGGGAAATAGGCGAGATCGAGCCGCGCCTTGGTCGGAAACAGCACATCCCGATAGAAGCGCGTCGGGTCCATGTCCGGCGGGTAGAGACTGCCCTCGTTGCGGAACAGGATCTGACTAGGCCCCAACAGACCTGGCTTGTGCTCCAGAACCTGTTCGAAGCCATTCTGGAAGCAATCGGCAAAGGCCAGCGACTCGGGACGCGGCCCGATAATGGCCATGTCGCCCCTCAGGACGTTCCAAAGTTGCGGAAGCTCATCGAGTTTGGTCGCGGCCAGAACGCGGCCGACCGGTGTCATCCGCCCATCCTTGGCCATGGTCAGGGGACATCCCTCGGTGCCGCAGGTGGCTGCGAACTTACGGAACTTGTACATGCGAAAGGGCTGCCCGCCCTTTCCCAGGCGGGCCTGGGAAAACAGGATCGGCCGACCGCCCTCCAGCCAGATGGCGCAGGCAATGACCAGCATGGGCAAGGCCAGGACCAGGGCGGCTGCAGATGCGACGATGATGTCGAAGGCGCGACTCGCAACCGCGTTCATATCGACGCCCGCCGCAGAATGCCCGACACGGATCTGACGGGGCATCATGCGACGGCCTTGACGACGGTTTCGGCCTGCACGGCACGCGCCAATGTGTCCACGACCAGTTCGACCGTTTCGGCTTCCATCCGCGGGTGGAGCGGCAAGGTCAGCTCGCGCAGCGCGAAGTCTTCGGTCCGCGGCAGTTGCACACCGGGGCAGAGCTCACGGTAAAGCGTCATGAGATGGACCGGAGGGTAGTGTATCGTCGTCTGAATGCCGTTCTCCCGCAGGTGATCGATGACCTCCTGCCGCACCACACCGGCCGGCAAGACAACCGGCATGATGTGGAACGTGGATAGCCGCGGCTGCTGGAAAGGTACCGTAACGGACGGGCAGCGTTCGGCGATGAGCTGCCGGTAATCGGCCACCAGGCGGCTCCTGACCTCGTTCCAGCCCGGCAGCTTCCGCAGCTGGACAAGACCGATGGCGGCCCGCATCTCGTCCATGCGGTAGTTGAAGCCAAGCATGGTGACATCATAGGTCGGCGTGCGCGCGTTCAGGCGCTGGCGCGTTCCGCTGGTCATGCCGTGCCCCCGCGCCTGCCGGATCGTCTCGAGCAGGGCGGAATCGCGGGCGATGATCGCGCCGCCCTCGGCGGTGGTCATGTTCTTGTTGCCGTAGAAGCTGAACGCGGCAGCTTCGCCGAAGGTCCCGACCTGCCTCAACCCGGGCGCATGTGCAGCATCCTCGATCACCAGCAGCCCTTTCCGGCGAGCGAAGTCCCGCCAGGCCTCGCGATCGGCGAGATAGCCGGCGAAATGAACGAGAATGACGGCCTTGGTCCGCGCGGTGCAGCGGGCCTCGGCGTCGGCCAGCGACATCAGCGGAACATCCGCCGACTCGATATCGACGAAGATGGGCGTCGCGCCGACATAGACCACGCAATTGGCGGTGGCGACGAAGGTCAGGGCGGGAACCAGGACCTCGTCGCCTGGCCCCAGTCCCAGGGCATGCAGAATGAGGTGGAGGGCCGCCGTACAGGAATTGACCGCGACGGAATCCTCGACGCCATGGACTTCGGCGAAGGCCTGCTCGAAAGCTCTGACCCGGTCCCCCATGGTCAGCCAGCCACTGTCGATGACCTCTGCAAGGGCAGTCTTCTCTTCGGGGCCCAGGATGGGCTCGGCAACCAGCAACATGGAAGGCTCCATCACGCGTGGCGGACAAGTCGCCGGCGCCGAGCGGCGCCGGCCAGACCGGCGTCGTCAGGCCGCGACAGGGTGCTCGATCACAACCGACTGCTCGTCCCAGGCGACGTCCTGCGCCTTGTGGAAGTCGTCGACGCGACCGATGTCGAGCCACACACCCTCGTGCTTGAAGACGTGCACGGGCGTGCCAGTTTCCAGCATCTGGAACATCAGGTCGTCGAACCCGAAGGGCACTCCCGACGGAATGAACTCGAACACTGAGGGATCCATGCAGTACAGGCCCATGCTCACCAGATGCGGCAGCGCCGGCTTTTCCCGGAAGGTCTTGACCTCGCCATCAACCTCGTCGATCACGCCGAAATCCATCTTGATCGTGCGAGTGGTCGTCGCGATGGTCACCGGGCCCGGATGGTGCCGATGGAAGCTGGCAAACTGGCTGAGGCTGATATCGGTAAGCACGTCGCCGTTGAGCACGAGGAACGTGCTGTCGAGCTGGTCCCGCAGCAGCGAAAGTGGGCCGATCGTACCGAGCGGCTCGACTTCCTGGGTATAGGTGATCTTCATGTTCCACTGCGCGCCGTCTCCGCAGAAACTGCGAATGAGATGGCCGAGATATCCGGTCGTGACGAAAACCTCCTGGATTCCGTTCCGGCGGAGCCATTTGAGCAGCAGCTCCAGGACCGGCCTCGATCCGATCGGCATTAGCGGCTTCGGCAGGACCGAAGTATAGGGGCGCAGACGGGTGCCCTTGCCGCCGCATTGGATCACAGCCTTCATCCGAGCCTCCTATAAGTGGTCTGCGGCCACGTGCCGCTCCGGCTTGCTACGTGTGGCGCCGGGCATGACAGCGGTGGAGCGGTGTCGGAGTGCCTGACACGTCACGGCACAAGGCACCGGTTGGATCACCACGCACATAGTTCACCCGGTCATCTGGGAGAGGATGCTATGAGCGCCGTAACCCACTGTCTTCGTTCGTTTGCATGATGGAGGCGGGGCATGCCGCCATCGGCTCTTCTGCCTCCGGGCCCGGCGTCGCGTATTTCCCGCGATAGCCTTCACTCCCGGCCGGCGCGCCCCCCCGATCCCGCCTCTCCTGGAGAAGCCGGCTGGCCGGGTCCGGTGCAGGGTCCAGACGGCCCCTTCGACGAGAGGATTCCCGATGCCGCGTGTCTCTGGTCCCTCTTCAGCGACCAGGCTGCGCGACACGGGCTGCGGGAGCCCGCTGACCGCGGCCTGCACAGCGGCTGCCCTCGCCCTGCACAATCCACCTGGCGCTGAGTGATATCCTGGCTCTCACGGGCGACAGCCCCTGCCGCAGGGCCGATGATCGCGGTCGCCTCCGCCGTTGGCGGCAACTCGAGTCACCCCAGCCAATGCCTGCCCCCCGCCCCGACGCCGGATCAAAAGAATCGGCCGGTGAAATGGATTCCGGCTCTCGGGAAAGCTGGGTCATCGGACCGGAAACGGGGTCCGGTCCGATGCTCTAATGGGAGAGCGCCGCATAGCCGCGTGCTGCGGGCTCTTCCGCAACGGCTCGCGATGGGCGCATCCTGGCGAGAACTGCGGCGCTGATCCGATCGATCGACAGATTGCGGCTCGGGGCATCAATGCTGCTGACTCGGATCATGGGGAGCCCGCGCGCACCGACCAGGCCGGAGATCAGGTCGACATGGTCCACGTGGTCCAGGCTGCCTTGCAGGTCGATCTCGAGGTAGCGCTGAAGCGGGCCGATCCTCTGTCGACGATCCCGAAGGCGCGCCTCCAGGAGGGGGCGTGGCGCTTCGAAGCGGATGAGCAGGTCCGGCTTCGGCACGCAGTCGAGCGCGCGTCCGACAGGGTCGCGCTCGACTATGCCGCTGAGCAGAACGAGCGAGGCCACCGCCTGGACCATGCCCTGATCGAAGATCGTGATCGCATCCGAGGATTGCGCCGCAGTCCATTCGCGATGGAGCAGTGCCAGGTGCCAATGCAGGCGAACGCCCCATAGCCGATCCTTCGGTGGCAGTATCCTGAAGAGATCCGCGACGCCGCCGGCCGAACCGGCGGAGTTGAGCAACCGGGCGCTGGCCAGGCATTTGAGGATAATGCGTCTCAGCGGGTGAGCCCTCACGCCGATCAGGGGGGTCACGACATAGCCGAGACCGCGCAGATGGGCGGTCAGGGCGGACGCCATCGTCGTCTTTCCCGCCCCGGACGGCCCGAACATCTCGAGGATCATTACAAGCCTCTTCCTCTTGCCTTGACGCTCAGAGCCGCGTCCTGACCTCGGAAAATTAGGCCGAACAGAGAGATGTTGATCTCCATGTCCAGAAAACCGCCATGGGAGTCTGGTCTATCCAAATCGAAGAGGCCTTATATCCACTCCCTAAACAATATCCCATCTCTCTCTATCGTCTTTCGGATATTGGATTCCGCCACTACTTTGATTTCTCTCTCGAGACGTTTCATGTAAATGGAATGGAACTCTATATATGCCGCGTATAATTCTCTATGAGCTCCTGTATTTATCATATCGAATAGTATTTCGTATTCCGCACCTTCGACATCGAGCTTGAGAACGACGACATCATACAGCATTTTCTTTGCCATGATGAGGTTCGACAGCGAGAATGTCTCTACGACGTCAGAATCTGCATCCCCCGCGGCATACAGGCTGCTATTGTGCTCGGGAACGATCGATCGCCCTTCATAGGTAGGTTGGCGTCGATCCGACGGAGGCCCAAACAACTTGGTGAAGCCCTCCCGGACGCTCGCCGCCTTACCGATGATCTCGATATTCGCACTCGAACTCGCCTGGAGCGCCTGAAGATATGGCAGACAACTCTTGTTGGGCTCTATCATGATGAAATCAAAATATTCTTCGGTATAGTACCGACTGAATACGCTATATCCCTGCCCAACGTTTGATCCGCAATCGATGAAAAGCCCTCGCCCGCAAGAGCTGCTCTTTATCTTGGCGATAGCGCGCTTGGCGTCCGCTGACACGGCGATCCGCACGCGCATTGATCGAACTGGCGCGCTCAGCGATAGAGCGGACAACTCCAGAAAGCGGAGTGCACCCTCGTCCTGCAAGACGTCGGCTGACTGCTGAAGCTTGGCCGAGAGTCTGGCACTGAGACGTCCGGCTGCCCCCATTGCGGCGTTAGTCATTCCTACCTCCATGACCGCAATACGCCTTGAGCGATGTGCGGCCTCACCTGCCACGCGCCCGGCCCATTCCTATCCAAGCATCCCAACCACCCTGATCGACGGAACGTCGCTCCATGCGTCTCGTCGAGCCCCGGCGCCAATCGACTTCTGCCTGTGGCCCGAGCACATCATGGCTGCACAGTCTCGCGAAGCAGCGGGTCAGGCCGTCAGAGGACACTATGGAGACGCCTTGTGAGCGTCATCGTCCATTCGAAGGATACTGCGGACGCCCCCCGCGAAGGACCGTCAGAAATGCCATCGGATCGCTGGCGAGATCACGCCTTCGCCAGCTATCCGCCTGGAACGCCATCGCCCCCGTCAGACCACTCCGGCGTCGGAGCAAGACAGGCAACAGGCTGGCGCGCGCGTGAAAGCCTGCGGTTGCGACAGACGTCCCTGTTTGCCGCATCAGACCGGCGCATCCGCAAGGGCGTAGCGGACGGTTTCTCACCTGTCCTTGCGATGTGAGGAGAAGCGATGCAGAGCTTCCGTTCGCCGAGCTGCCCGCATCGCCGCAATGTCTTGGCTCCGCCACAGCAACCGATGTCACCAGCCCAAGTCAAATCACCAATCCGCCTCGCCGAACGTGCTACTTCGAAACCCGATATCGCTTCGACCACGCTCGGCGCAGGACGAGACCAGCCGCCAGCCCGATCATGCTGCCGACAATACTGCACGCCGCATCGACGACTCGTGGCGTGCGGCCCGGAATCCAAAATTGGGCCAGTTCGAACCCGACGGCGCCAATGATCAGCAAGGCGGCAGACAAGGGGGCGCCCTTGCGCCCGTAGACCACCGCGAAAATTCCGCCCGTGATCGCATAGGCGAACACGTGCTCCAGCTCGGGTGGCGCCCGGGTTCTGAACTCGATGCTTCCGGGCAGGATCGAGGCAATGCCGACGAGGGAGAAGGCGCACCAGGCGACAGCCCGCCAGTGCTTCCAGCGGACAAGCCTGTCGATACCGGCGCTGCGTTGCTCCGGGTCGAGGCGGCGCGCCGAAGCAAGCCCGCTCCTCACGGCAGGACCGCGACACGGGCAAGCAGCGTGACCAGCTCCGCCTGGCGCCTGGTCTGCGTCTTGGCGAAGACCGAGGCCAGCTGGGAGCGAATGGTGGTTCGGCTGAGACGCCGACTGCGGGCGACATCCGCCGGCACATCGCCGCGCGCCATTTGAATCGCCAGGCGCGTCTCGGCCATGGTCAGGCCAAACATGCGCTGAAGCATGAAGGGATTGGGCTCCAGATGAGCATCAAGATCGAGAAGCATCACTACGCTGGTGCCGTCCGGCATGTCGTCCGCGACCTGATTGAGAACGAGAGGCGCATCGTCCTTGTCCGAAATGACGATCCAGGTCAGCGGGCCGAGTGACGGGCGGTTCGGCGCGCGCGCGATCAATCGCTTGAAGGCGCTCGTCAGTTGGTCGAGGCCTTGAACCGAGCCCGCCTCACGGCCAAGGATCAGCCGGGCCGTGGCGTTGGCTTCGACGATCTTCCGGCGGTCCTCGAGGACAAGATAGCCGCAGCCGATGCGGTCGAGCATGCTCAGAGCCACGGTGCCGCGATAATTGCTTGGGGGCGCTACGCCCGCCCCGCCCTCTTCCTGGTCGAGAACTGGGGACGCGCAAAGAGGCCCGACGAGGCCGGCATTCAAGGGCATCGCATGACGGACGGACGCACCCAGGGGCGCCGGCGCTTCGACAGATCCGCTGACCAAAGACATATCGGCACTCTCCTCGATGTTCCGCATTCCGGACCAGAGACCATCCGCTTAACCTCGCCCCGCAAACCATGTCGGTTGAGATGACGCAGCTACTCACAGCGCACGTAAACTTAATCGCTGCAAGATATCGCGCACAAGGAGCGGAAGTTACTACATATTATACTCAAATTACCTTTGATTATATCGTCAGTATGGAAAATTATCTTATATATTCATACGCTCGGGATACATTACTATAGAACAATATCGGAACCATGAGGGAACAATATCAGAAAACCCCCGAGCGAAAACGCATTCAAAGGAGCCAGTCTGCCTACACCCAAAGGTTAAGGTCCCGCCCCCCCGAAAGGCCATACCGGCCGGCCTGCATACACCGGCCGCTGTCCCCGG